>DAIO01000106.1:0-5191 GCA_002498745.1 Methanosaeta sp. UBA533
CGCATGAAGGCAAATTCGGAAATAACGTTATCGCGCAGGCGACCTTGATGAGATACGAAGACCGGCTGCCTCACAGAAAGATTCAGGATGCAATGAAACGAATTCATGGCCTGGCATTAAGCCCTGCCACGATATTCGATTTAACTCGCCGCGCTGGCGAAGCAGTTCGGCCGGAATACGATGCTATCTTGGAAAGGATTCGTGGCGCTCCGATCCTTTATGTGGATGAAACGGGAATTCATGTCCAGGGAGAAAATCACTGGATCTGGACATTCACTACGCCATCTGAGACATTTTTTGTGATTCGGAAGAGCCGAGGAACGAATGTCCTGATAGAAGTCTTGACGCGCAGATTCAAAGGGATAATCGTATGTGACGGATGGAAACCGTATGCTAGATTCACAAAGAATTTGCAGCGATGTTGGGCCCATCTACTTCGAGAATCGAAAGATCTTTCTGAGAAGTTTGATGAAGCGGTTCCTTTGCATGAAGCACTCAAGGGTCTCTATGAATCGCTGACCAAGTCTCTAGAATGCGAGCCTCCGCCAGAGGTGAGAATGAATATCTGGCAATCGGCACGAGAAGTGCTACAGAATTGGATCGACAAAGAGTACTTGGAAGTTAAGGTCAGGAAATTCATTGGAAAGATCAACAACGGCTTTGACTACTGGTTCACGTTCATTTTTAATCCTGGTGTGGAGCCAACCAATAATAGGGCAGAGAGAGCTTTGCGGCCACATGTTGTGCTGAGAAAAATCTTGGGAACTTTGAGAAATAGAAAGGGAACTGCTATTCATGAGCTAATCATGACGGTGCTGGCAACATGGGGACAAAGAGGATTGGATTGTCTCCAAATGTTAACCATAAAACTAGCCAGCTAAACACGTACTATAATTCTATATGCAGATTGCTGCCAGCTCCTCTTTCCTAAGTGAATGGAGAAAAGAATTAAATGCAAAGTCAGAGCATAACTAGAATACAACTAGGCTAAGGAAGATACAATGTCTCATGCCATTTCCTTAAAGAGTGCCGAATGCAATTTGGAGAAGCTGCTGAAAGGTCTGTCTCTTGGGGAATCCATTACATTGACTGGACCGGAAGGTGGCCCTGTAGCCCTGCTGATATCCCTCAAGCCCGAAAAAATAGCGCAAAAGGCTGAAACCGATTTGGATGCACGAATGGATGACCTGGCCCAAAGGGTGAGCCGCTCCTGGAAGGGAGAGAGAAGCGCTGTGGATATCCTTTCGGAGATGCGAAGGTGAAATGGGTCATAGATGCCAGCGTATTTGTTGCTTCTGCCCGCTCCGATGAGCCCAATTATCAAATGAGTCGAGAGTTTCTGAGGAAGACACAGAATTATGAGATCTACTGCCCTACACTTGTTCTGGCCGAGTGTGCAGCAGCTATCTCCAGGCAGACGGACGATCCGTCACTGGCAGAGGAGCTTGTTGGCATAATTATAGATCTGCCCGCCATCAATTTGATCCTTCTCGACCTACCCCTGGCCATAAAGGCTTCAACGATGGCACTAAAGTATCGATTGAGAGGTGCTGACTCTGTTTATGTCGCTGTTGCAGCAGCGTTTGATGCCGCTCTTGTCACCTGGGATAAAGAGATGCTAAAGCGCGGCTCTATGGCCGTGGAGACATCAACACCAGATCTTTGCTGCCGATCATAATAGCTGATCCGGCAATAGCTGGGGATATAGCTCAAGTCGTCTGCTTATTGTCATCGCCGCCTATAACATCCCCGCCGAAACCCCTGCTCCAACTGAGCCATCACCTTGTACGATCCGCGTCTCGGTGTGGTGGTAGTGGCCACTCACAGCCCGGGGTGGTGGGCCAGGTGGTGGATGTGACCCTGCCTGTGGAGAAGTAGGGCTACGGGCTCGAATTGCGGGCAAGCTCACTGTTAAGTCGGGCCCGCCTAGGGAATATTAGCCTTTTTATAATCCAGAAACATCGACGGCTCGCCTCGATTGTATCCAAGCCTCCCCAGCTCTGAGGGGGCCTAGGGCATTACCGCTTTTGGCCGCGGCGCCCACTGAAAAGCAGCTCGTGCAGATCAGTATTAGCCATAGCTACTTTTAAATTCCTTCCGGGCATATAGAGTCATGACATGTTCGCAGAGTACATTCAGGCAGCCTTGGAGCGATCAGTCTATAAAACGCTTGAAGGAGAAGACGAGCCGATCTTTGTGTCGGTCCCTGAGCTTCCCGGCGCATGGGCAACGGGCAAGACGGTAGAAGAGGCCAGAAAAAGGCTTATTGGAGTTATCGAAGAGTGGATACTTCTAGGTGTCCGGCTGGGGCATCCAATCCCTCCTATCGGTGGCCATACCATCAGCTCCCCGCAGGAGTCGGTGACTGTTGCCGAGTAGGCTCACTGCAGTATCTCGTCGGGATCTGATCAAACGATTGAAAAGCCTGGGATTCTCTGGGCCTTACGCTGGACCGGATCATGCATTCATGGTCAGAGGATTCGCTCGCATCAGAATTCCCAATCCTCATAAACAAGAAATAGGAATAAACTTGCTTGTTGAAATTCTTCGAGAAGGTGGGATTTCCCGCGAGGAGTGGCTATCGACTAATTGATTTTAAGAGAGTAGATGGCATAAGGGATAAAAAAATGTACGTTCCCATCATCTACTCCCTCCCATCTTCTCGCCCATCACTCCTGCCGAGCCCCTCCCGCCTTTGCCCGCCATCCCTCGCGGCTCTCTTGTGATCGTCGAGGGCAGGGCTCCCATCTGGTGCTATGGAATGGCCCTGCACAAGTTGCACCCTTCCCCCGCGACAGCCATCGCTTTTTACGATCCGCGTCTCGGGGCTGTGGTGGTGGCAACGCACATCCATGCAGTGACAGGTGGGCCAGGTTGTGGATTGACCCTGCCGGTAGAGCAATTATTTATGGTCATGCAGGCTTTTTTTTGCCTTGGCTGGCAAATAACAGTTCTATTTTTTATGCTTGTCTGCATAATGCAGCGCAAGTTATTTCTTTTCATATTTCTATAGTTAATTCATCATGTTCGCCGAATATATCAGAGCCGCTTTAGAGCGAGCTCAGTACAAGACAATTGATGATCCAGAGCCTATTTTCGGTGAAGTTCCTGAGCTTGATGGAGTCTGGGCAACTGGAAAGACTGTGGAAGAGTGCCGCAGAGAGCTAATTTCCGTAATTGAGGGTTGGATTGCACTGAGGCTTCGAATGGGCGACTCTATTCCACCCATTGGCAATGTGGGCATCAACGTATCCACGGAGCCGATATCAGTTGTCTAAGCTTTGAGGGGCCTTTTCCAGGATCCGGCCACTCATATATGGTCCGTGAGCATCTATATGTAAAAATACCAAATCCGCATCACGGAGATGAAATCGGGACAAGTCTGCTTGCTGAGATCTTAAGAAAGGCCAAGATTGGCCGTGATGAATGGTTTTCTGCCAAGTGAATTGGCGGGCCATGCAAGCAAGGGTATTTGTCAGGCTCCTCGTGAAGCCTAGTGCAAACTAGAAAAAGTACAAGCCATGAAATGCCTTCTCTCGTCGTCTACTCCATCGCCGTCACCTCGCCCATCACCCCAGCCGAGCCGCTCCTGCCTTTGCCCGACATCCCTCGGGGCTCGCTGGTGGATCGTGCATGGGTGCCATCTGGCACAAGTGATGCCCGCCTAAGTTATATCTCATGTCATCCGAATAGATATATAATTCCGCAGCGGAGATTATGATATATCACTTTCGAAGGCCGAGCTGAACGCCAGTCTGCATTGCAGTTCAACTGAGCCCGGCTGGAGAATATTAGCCTTATTATAATCCAAAACCATCGACGGCTCGCCCCGATTGTATCCAAGCCACCCCTGCATTGAGGTGGGGCAGGGCGCCAGCGAGCGCAACATCCTTGAGCATCCCGTGCACTGAAAAGCAGCTCGTGTGGATGGATCGGACTCCCTCTCAATCAGGCTTGATCAAACGCTCCGGCCATTATGAGGTCAGACTTCTGCAGCTCATCTCTTCAAATACCTCTCAATCCTCTCCAGCCCTTCAGCTATCTTCTCCAGTGAGTTGGCATAAGAAAACCGCAAGTACCCTTCTCCATTGGGCCCAAAGTCAATACCTGGAGTGACTCCCACATGGGCTTTTTCCAGAATATCGAAGGCCAGAGCATAAGAATCTCCAGATAAATGCCGAGCATTGGCGAAGACATAAAAAGCTCCCGTCGGCTCAACGGTAATTCCAAAGCCCATCTCTCTTAATCGCCGGACCATGAACTGCCTCCGCTGATTGTAAATCCTCTTCATCTCCGCCACATCCGGGCCGGTCTCCTCTAAAGCAGCAATCCCCGCCCGCTGGGCAAGGGAGCTGGCACAGATGAAGAAGTTCTGCTGCATCTTCTGAATGGGCCGGACGAATCTCTCCGGAGCGATCAGATAACCCAGCCTCAGCCCGGTCATGGCATAGAGCTTGGAGTAGCCGTTCAGCACAAAGGCATGGTCTGTGAACTCCAGGATGGAATGCTCCTTTCCCTCATAGACCAGTCCGTGATAGATCTCATCAGAGATGATGTACGGGCCGAGCCTGGCGATGGCCTTCATGTTCTCCTCAGAGAGGAGGTTTCCAGTGGGATTGGAGGGGGAGTTGATCAGAATGGCCCGGGTCTGATCCCCGATCCGCTCTCGGATCGCCTCCGCACTCAGCTGGAAACCGTCCTTTTCATAGACCGGAACCCTTACCGGCACTCCCCCCAGGAAGCTTATGAAATTGGGATAACAGGAGTAGCCTGGATCGGAGAGTATCACCTCCTGGCCCCTCTCCAGGAGAGCGGAAAAGACCAGCATCATCGCCGGCGAGGTGCCAGAGGTCACCACCACCTGCTCGGGCTTTATAAAAACGCCATAGGTCTTTTCATAATGCCGGCAAATGGCCTCCCGTAGCTCCAGATCCCCCAGGCTGTGGGTGTAATGGGTCAATCCCCGGTCCAGAGCCTTTTTCGTTGCCTCCTTGACCGCTAAAGGTACATCGAAATCCGGCTCCCCCACCTCCAGATGGATGACATCCACTCCCTGCCTCTCCAGCTCCCTTGCCCTCTCTAAAACCTCCATCACAATGAAAGGTGCTATCTCCTCTGCTCTCCTGGCGATCAAGATCCTTCTCCTCTATTGGCAGTCCAGTTGCCAGTTCGCCTAAATAACGCCTTTCAT
>DAIO01000182.1:0-5625 GCA_002498745.1 Methanosaeta sp. UBA533
TGCTACCTTGCGGGAGGTGAACTGCTTGGCGAAATCAATCACATGCTCCACGATCTCCCTCTTCGTGTCTGCATACTCTTTCATGTTAGCCACATACCTGTCCACCAAGGCGCAGGCGATGGTGAGGTTGATTTCATCTCCCTGGCGCATGCCCATGACCTTGATGTCCTCGCCGATGGCGGGAATGCTCTTCTTGAGATTCATGAGCTCTCGCTCAGTGTTATAGACGATATTTTCCGTCTCGGAGAGGGGGGCATAGCCAACGCCAAAGGAGGTATCATTGGCGGAAGGGACCTTCCGACCGAAGACGTCCCGCAGATCAGAGGAGCCCATCCCGATCTTCGCATCGAGGATGACGTGGTTGTTGACATCCAAATTGGAGAGGGACTCAACAAGGAGCTTGCGCGCTGCTTTGATGGCAATGGTGTCCACCGGAATCTCCTCCTCCTTAAAGACCCTGGTGGCCCTGCCGGTGAGCAGAATATACAGTGGGCAGATGACCTCGCCGCCTCCAAATGCCGGTTTAGACC
Organism: Methanosaeta sp. UBA533; assembly: GCA_002498745.1. Classification (GTDB taxonomy): domain Archaea; phylum Halobacteriota; class Methanosarcinia; order Methanotrichales; family Methanotrichaceae; genus Methanothrix. The sequence continues at coordinate 531 of DAIO01000182.1, forward strand.
TTCCAGCCACTATCTGGGTTTTATCAGTGTTGTGGTGCAGCACCGCTCCAAATCTATCAAGGTACTCCTGGCATAGAGCCCTGCTGATGGACTCTGCGAGGCCGTCTGCTACGCTGTCCGGATGGCCTATTCCCTTGCGCTCTACCAGCTCTATCTCCTGCTGCTCCAAAGGCCTTTGATTGAGGCGTTCAACCTTGATGTTTCTCTTCATGTCATTTCCTCGAATGCCGTTTCATTGACAAGCTTTTAAGGCAGTTCCACAAAACAAAGAAGTGCAATGTCATATTAATGCTTTGCACTGCAGCCCAATTGGAAAAAAGCCCAAAAGGCGAGATGAAGGAGGTGGCCCCTCTCCCCTGAGCTCCGGCCTACTGAGTCAGGCCCACCTGCCACTTGAGCATTCTCTCCTCCACTACATAGCGGAAGGTACGATCTATAGCAAGGCCCAGGAGACCCAGGACAATCATGTACATGAATACCTCGTCCATCCGGTAGTGGCCATAAGAGTCCCAGATCTTGAATCCCAGGCCATTCTTGCTGACCCCGAACATCTCGGCGGCGACAAGGCACATCCAGGCAATTCCCATGGCAATCCTTATGCCTGCTGCAATGGAGGGCAGAGAGTAGGGCAGAGCAACATACCTGATCAGATCGATATCTTTGGTTGCACCCAGAACCTTTGCTGACTCGACATACACCCGGGGAAGGCTCTTGAAGCCCATGTAGGTGTTGGTCAATATGGGAAACACGGCCCCTATGAAGATGATGAATCCTGCTGCAGTATTGGTAATGCCAAACCAGATGATGGCAAATGGGATCCAGGCCAGTGGCGGTATGGGACGCAGTATCTCCACGATTGGATCAAAAATGCTGTCCAAAAACTTAAACCATCCCATTATCATTCCAATGGGAAGGGCAATTAAAAGACCGCCCGCCATGCCTATGGCGAAATGAAGTGCGCTGACTGGCAGGTCATCCAAAAGAATAGACCGCCAGTTTTCCATAAAGGCAAAAACAACCTGGGAGAAGCTGGGCAGAATCAATCTGTCACCAATGAGAAATGCTGCCGTCTCCCAGAGAGCAATCAACATAAAAATGGAGAGGATGGGAATGCCCTGGTCTCTTAGGACACCCGAGATCCTGCTCCCACTAGCTTTTCTCAGTTCAGCTCACCCTCTCGTAAAAGCTGGTATCGAAGAGATCTTCCTCTGTCAGCTCCCTTTGAGTATACTTCATCTCATAGTCGACTCTTGCATATTCTACCGTTGAGGGTATTTGGAGATTTGGATCGCTGACCCACTCGCCGTCCCAGTTCTCAATGGAATGCTCAATTTCAGTGATATTCGCATTGGTTTTTCTGGAATAGATCTCAGCGGCCTCTTTAGGATGAGAATTGATGTACTCTGTCGCTTTTATATGGGTCTTTATGATCTGCTCAACCAGTTCAGGCTGCTCTCGGATGAGCTTGTCTGTGACCACCAGACTGCAGCAGGCGTGGTCCGGCCACATCTCGCCTGATGCCACCACCACCTTGCCCTTGCCATTAAGCTCAACTATGGATGGTGATGGATGGGGAAGGAAGATTCCATCTATTCTGCCTGCAGATAGAGCGCTCATAGCAGGTCCTGGATCCATGGCTTTGATATCCACTTCTGAGACTTCAACTCCATTATCCGTAAGCCATTTCTTCATTACAGTGTCCTGAATTGATCCGGGCGGGAATGTGCCTATGGAGAGGCCTTCCAGGGATTCCGGTCCACTGTAGGCCAAGTCCGGTCGGACAACCAGATCCGAGCCCTTGATGTTGACTGCGGCCACGATCTTGGCCGGAAGTCCTGCAGATATGGCTGAAATGGGCGGCGCTGTTCCGACGTATGCAATATCCAGCTCTCCTGCGACCATGGCCTGCATCTCCGGAACTCCTGTGGGAAACTCAAACTCTTTGATCTCAGTTATGCCAAAAGGCGAAAGGTCCTCCGCCCACCAGCCCATCTCAGAGGCAACCATCTCGGCAATCTGATGGGTGCTGGGCTGGTAGCCAATGCGCAGGGTGGTAATTCCTGCGGAATTCTCTGTGAGATTAGTGCTTTCGGTCTTCTCAGGAGGGGATATGCAACCCAAGGTTAGTACCACCACTGCTGCCAGGGTGGCCATCAACACGAATTTTCTCAATGCGATCACCTTTACCGATCTAACCTGCCTAAACCGTCTATGTCTACCCATGCCTACCTAACTGTACCTTGATTATACCGACTTATGATCATCTGGGGAAAGATCGGTATAAAGCATTTTCCGGTCATAGTGGAGTATCTTCCCCATATGGACAACTGAGTGGACATATACTACAAAATGGCTAAAGAATGAGGGGACAATCGGCAGATTGAAAGGGAAATGCGGTTAATTAAATGGTATGGTATGCAAGGAACACCGTTCCAGCATTCCAGGCGAGCATAGGGCAGAGCAGGTCGCGCGGGTGAAGGATGGCAAGTATGGCAGCAGGAAACGAATTCTCGAAGATCCTGGAGAAGATAGAGCGGGGCGAGGCGGTTGTCCTCACCGCAGAAGAGGTATCCCGTCTGGTGGAGGATGAGGATAGGTCAAGCCTCGAGGATGTGGACGTGGTAACCACCGCTACCCGGGCGGTGATGAGCGGTACCTATGCCCTTCTCTCCTTCCCGGTGGCCGGGCCGGGATCATTTCTGAGGGCGAAGAACGTCTGGCTGAACGGCATATCAGCCCAGGTGGGACCCAGTCCCAATGAGAACCTGGGGGTTTTAGATATGGTCATATTCGGCACTGCCCACAGCCGCGATCGGCCGGATTACGGCGGAGGCCATCTCTTTCGGGATCTGGTGGAGGGAAAGACGATTCAGGTGGAGGTCCAGACGGATGAGGGAGGATTGCTTCAGGCGGAGGTGGGGCTGGAGGATATGCCCCAGGCCCGGATGTTCGGCTCCCGCCATGCCTTCAAGAACTACTCCGCTTTTGTCAATCCAGGCGACCAGCCGGTCAGGACCATCTTTCATGCCCGGGGCTTTGAGCCTCACTGTCAGGGGGCCACCTTCTCCGGCTGCGGCCAGATCAATCCCCTGAAGAACGATCCCCTGCTGGAGACGATTGGCATAGGAACGCGCATTCTTCTCAACGGTGCAGAGGGCTACGTCCTGGGCACGGGAACACGCAGCAGTCAGGATAAGCCAAACCTCTCCGGGTTTGCGGATATGCATCAGATGACCGCGGAGTATATGGGCGGGTTTGTCACCGGCCTGGGGCCGGAGTGCATCTGCTCATTGGCCGTGCCCATCCCGGTAATCAGCTCCACCATCCTGAAGGAGATCGCCCGCGGGGATCGGGAGATCGCCCTGCCGGTAAACGATATCAACACCCGGACGGTGATAGGCCAGGCAAATTATGGAGATGTCTGGGGAGAGGACGTGGACCTGGAGGTGGAGTTCGACCCTGAATGGTGCAGGGGATGCAAAAAATGTCTGGTGGAGATGGCCTGCCCCATGAGGGCCGTCCGCTACGATCAGGAGGCACGGGTGGCCACCCGGGATGGGTCGCTCTGCTTTCATTGCGGCCTGTGCGTGACCGAGTGTCCCAACAGCGCCTTCCGCTGCCGCCTGGGTGCCCTGCAGATGAAGACCTCTTCGGGAAGCGTCCGCTCTGTGCCGGTGGTCCTGCGCCAGTCGGACAGGCTCAGAGCTGGGAAGCTATCCGAGGAGCTGAAAAATAGGATTCTGGATGGATCGTTCAGGATGGCTCCGCCGATAGAGCGGATCGGATGAACCTTTCGATTATCTGCTCTGGGCCAAGGTCGATTATGGGGACGCTGGCATTGCCCGCCTCCACCTTCGCCACCACCACGCCCTGCCCTTGAAGGGCCCTGGTCAGAGCTTCGGGGTCGCCCGCCTTTTCCACCTCTCTGACCCCTGCCCCCAGGGCGACGGCGGCAAGGTCGGTGCAGTAGCATGTGCAGGTGGGCTGCGAGCCTGTGGAGCCGTAGCAGCAGTTGTCCAGGATCACCAGCAGAAGGTTTTTCGGGCCGTGCAGGGCAATGGTGGCCAGGGTCCCCAGGTTCATGAGAACCGAGCCGTCGCCGTCCAGAACTATGACCTTTCTCTCGGGCCTTGCCAGGGCCAGGCCCAGGCCGATGGAAGAGGCCAATCCCATGGAGCCGAGCATATAGAAGTTCTCCTGCCGGTCGCAGACTGAGTACAGCTCCCGGCTGGGAATGCCGATATTCGAGATCAATAGGGCATTTTGTGACTGGGCGGATTCTGCTGCTAAAGCGATGGCTTCGATGCGCTTCATTTCTCCCTCCAGTAGTCCAGGTCCAGAAGAACGGCTGCGGGACGACGCTTTTTCTGGGCCTCTTCCCAGGATGCCACCACTGCCTCCTCACCCTCTCCGCTTGCAGGAGCTTGGTAGGGGATGTCCAGGGTCTGCAGAAGAGGGACAGCAAGCCGGCCCATGGGCACCTGGCCAATTATCGGCTCGCCCTTGCCGCCGCGGTGGCTGATGATCATTAGAAGGGGAATGCCGTAGAGCATATCGAGCGAGGCCAGGGCATTGATGCAGTTTCCCAATCCGGAGTTCTGCATGAGCAGAGCCGGCCTTCGTCCTCCCATCCAGGCACCGGCGCACAGGCCCACCCCCTCCTCCTCCCGGGTGGCGGGGAGGTGGATGATATCCGGGTCTTCTGCCAAAAGCGTGAGGAGCTCTTGCAGGTTGACGCAGGGTACAGAGGCGGCGAAGTCTATCCCGGCACGCTTCAGGCCGCGGTAGATGGCGAGGCTGGGAGGCATATTTGTTGCATTGGCGCTGGTGGGGGAAAAAGGTTATTGCACAATTCATATCGTCCCATTCACTTTTTCTTGCTTTCCAGAACTTCGATAAGCTCTTTCAAGGTGTAATGATTCATTAGCTCCATGACTCTGTCCATCTCTTCATAAAACTGCCTTGTCTTGCGCATTATTGCGCTCGTCCTCTCAGCCTCCGAGCTATGAGCCTCAAGATTTTTTTCTACTTGATTGAGAGCCCGCAAGATCGAATGAATCTCATCTCTTGCAGCAGACAGGACCACCGGCCTCAT
>DAIO01000182.1:5672-6853 GCA_002498745.1 Methanosaeta sp. UBA533
GCCATGCCGAGGTTTTCAAGGAAGTTCATATTGGAGCGCACTGTCGTTTTGCTGTAGCCGGTCTTCTCGGCCAGCGTATCAAGGGACATGGGTTCGCTTTCCAAGAAGAGAGTTCCTCTGAGCAATCCCATAGCATCGCTCCACCCATTTTTCTGGGCGGATTTAATGCATGCATCAATAATAGGCCTCTTTAGCGCCAGCATTTCTTCATCGTTCACACCACCCAGATCAGTCACAAAGTTTAAGTATTTTGGTCTATACGGCAAAATCCGAACAGAAGGTTTTATTGGCATGATCAGCTTGGAGCGACTCGGGGTGTGGATCACCAAGAATCCTGTAATAATCATAGCCGTAGCAGTTCTCTTGACACTGGTATCAGTTCACTATGCCCAGCAGGTAGAGAGCTCTGGCATGACTACAGAGAGCTTTGTGTCAAAAGATTCGTCCCTCTATCAATTATATGACCATTTATATCAGGAAAACTTCGGCGCAGATGGCAATGTGATTCTGATAGAGGGAGATGATGTGGCAAAAGCAGATGCCCTGTCGGCTGGCCTCCGCTTATCTGATCACATGAAGCAGGTCCATAATGTGGTGAGTGTCCAGAGCATAGCTGACATTGTGGCTGAAGCTGAATATCAAAGCAGCGGCACCCGTCGTATCCCCTCTCAGGAGAAGATAGAAGAGATCCTGGCCAGCGCTGGCTCCTCGGTCCAGGGACTCATGCCTGATCGCAGACACGCCAGGATGATCGTGGGGATGCCCACCACCCTGAAAGAGCCCCAACGTAAAGAGCTTCTTGTGGAATTAAATAATGCAGTTGATTTTGCAGAATTTCCCGCAGGCTATAGCACCACCGTCACGGGCGATCCCTCTTTCCAGGCCGCTATTCAAGAGGTGATGAACAACAGCAATGGCTCGGTCCTTGCCCTATGCGGAGTGCTTATGATAGTAGCCCTGCTTCTGGTCTTCAGACACGTAAGGTGGCCGCTACTTCCTATACCCATAGTCTTTCTTGGCATAATCTGGACCTTCGGGGCCATGGGTCTTTTACATCTACCCATGAGCATGGTCACCTTTGCCGCTTTTCCCATCATGATTGGAATTGGCATAGACTATGCCATCCAGTTCCATAACCGGATAGATGAGGAGTTGGTCAAAGGCAAGCCTCTCGTAGAAGC
>DAIO01000204.1:0-1342 GCA_002498745.1 Methanosaeta sp. UBA533
AACGCATCTTTTGTCCACTCAATCAGCTTGGGCTTCTCGCCAATTCGGTGGTTCAAACCGATTACATCTCCCACGGTGCCTGAGGCGACGATCTTGCCTTCTTTCTCAGCCAAGATAAAGCTAACCACCCCGCCTCCCAGGTATGAAGTGTGAACATCCCTGGAATAAAAAGGCGGTTTTTCGATGATGAAATCCGCGCCCGAAGTGATCAGCTTCAGCGTCAGGATGAATTTAATTCTCTCTCCCGCAAAATACTCTCGCACGCATGCAACCACGTATGGCGGGTAATTTCCGCTACTTGGTACAGTCGTGACGGCAGTAATGAAGGCGTCAATCGCATCACTGACCTTCGTACATTTGCTGACAATCTCTTGCGCTTCCCCCATCGCTTTACTCATTGCTTCGATCTGGCAAGCGGTTCGGTTTATCTCTCCTTCCAGGCTCGCCTTCACATCTGCATCGTTCGTCGCTAGGTAGTCGACCAGTTTGACATTCAAGCTGGCTACATGCGTCTCCAGGGCAGAAATTTGCGAAGCAGGCACCCGGCCATTCTGGATATCCTTGAGCAACTCATTGACGTGTTTAATTTCCTGTGTTAAAGCCTCTTTAGGATTGTATCCGGCGTTCACTACCATCTCAACCAACTTGGTCTGGTACAGCTTTAGCTGATCGGTGAGTGCTTTCACTTCAGCTTCAGTTAGCTTCTTATCGGCAGAAGCTTTCTCATTTTCTGCGAGCTGCTGAACGATTTTTTTTATCTCAAGGTTCAACGCGTCTTTCGAGCCGAGGTTATCCTTGAGCAACTCATCTGCTAGCTTGGTCCGCAGACTGGCAAGATAGGTTTCCAGGGCAGTAATCTGAGAATCGGGCACCCGGTTCTCCTGGTATTTCGTTAGATCGCAGGTTTTTTGATTTATTTCCTGGCGCAAAGTGGCGATGACTTGCTCATCTGCCTTGATCAGGTTTTCTGCGAGTTTTACGCGCAGGCTTGCTACATGCGCCTCGAGGGCAGTCGCCAGCTCAGTCCGTTCGTCGATATACTTGCTCTTGATCGACTCTGCGCAGGTCAGCATGATCAATTTCCGATCGGCTAGCTCATTCAGATCGCGGACCAATTTCGATTCTTTGAGTGCATGGAAATCGATGAGATACACATCTCGACCGTCGTTGCGCAGCTTATCAGCCACCAGTGCCTGGATATAGAGATCATCTGGGGTCAAAGTCTGCCCCTTGAACTCATAATCGGAGCGGAAGAAGCCGATGATATCACCCACGGCACCCAGCAAACCAGAGATCGCCGTGGCCCCCGTTGTGATCCCACCTAAAACCGCAGCTGCACTAG
>DAIO01000204.1:1453-3432 GCA_002498745.1 Methanosaeta sp. UBA533
AGATAATCTCTTCTGTCACGAAATCCAGCTCATTGACGATCAGAATCCCGCCCTTGCCCACCTCTGCAATTGATTTCGCTATTGCATCGCTTGCTTTTGATAAGCCACGTAAAGCGACGATCTCCGCCAGGAACCTTTTCTTCTCATCTGCCGTTACCGCCCCACTGCGTGGCTTGGTTATGCTGGCATTGGCCGTATCTTTTGCTTCACCGCTGCTACCAGCACTTGATCCACTACCATCATCTGTCCCCGTCGGATTATTTTTTATTGTATCGGTTTGATCAGCCATTGCCGTTTCCCCTACAAAAAAATTGATTTCCTTTTGTCTCTTTTTGTTTATATATTGTTCGCTCTATTTCCCAGCACGCTGATTAATAGTCCTGCCACTGTAAGAGGCTTGACGCTGGTTTTTGGATTGAGGCCGCTCTATCTGGGAAGCCACCCGCATATTTTATTTGATATTATCAGGTTTTTTCAGGACAATATTTGGCGGAAAAATTTTATAATTTGGATACAGACTTTTCAGGAATAAAGATTAAATAGACGAAATTCAGATTAGCTATTTAAAATTGTTAGGACCGAGCTCTTGCAGATTCTAGCCTATCCACAAAAAACTGCATGTTTTCAGCCCCCGGTTTGAACAGATGTGATACTCGAATATGATCAAATCGAATACGAGGTGTAAAATCATGATAAATCGAACCATTATATGGACTCTGATAGCCCTCTTCCTCTTCTCAGGCATAGCCTTAGGTGGATATGATCTATCAGGAAGCGAAAAAGCAGAGAGCCTTAGCACTTCCAGCTCCGCCTTGCAGGGAATTGAGGCCAGCGCCGGCGCTCTTGCCGGTGCAGAGATACCACAAATGACTGCCACCGCAGCAGGAACTGAGCAAGCGTTCTCTACCACACAGACACCGACAAACACTGAGCTGTTGACGCTCCTGCCCTTTGATGTCCAAGCCAGCCAGTCCACGAACGTCTTCTTCAAAGGGAGCTATTTGGGGTGGAACGGATTTGAAGTTCAATATCCTCGCGCCTCTCCCGGCCTATGGATTGAAAGATCGGGGAGCTGGTCGTGGTACGCCACTATGCCTCTGGGTAGCTGGGCACGGGAGCTTCTCTATGTGCCGACAGCTTCTCAGATCTCCATGCTTGAGATCTATCCCAGCGGATATGTAATGAAGCACGACCTGGGACCAGTCTCGCCTGGATACTACTATATCTGGTATTATGCGGACACTCCGGGCAGGCATATAAGCTTATTCGCATTAAGCAACAGCGTTAGTAATGCTGTGACGATCGATGTGTATAGCATTCCCTATCAAAAGACAACCCCCATCGATCCTGAGAAGGAATGCGAGAAGAACTCCTACTGCGATTGGGTGAACGGCCAGTGTCTTTGCACTATGCCAGATCCTGTTGATCCGGAAAAGGAGAAGTGTGAGCAGAAATCCTACTGCGATTGGGTGAACGGCCAGTGTCTTTGCCGAGGCCTGAACCCGATACCAGAACCCGATGATCCGGAAAAGACGGAGTGCGAGCAGAAATCCTACTGCGATTGGGTGAACGGCCAGTGCCTTTGCACAGGATTAGGAGGCGTTAACAGCGGTGGTTTATTAGGGAATTCTGCGGAGGCCTAGACACAGATCTAAACAATCCTTTTATCTTTTTTGCCACTGCATGTTATTCCATGTGGAGGAAGCATTGACAGAAACTATAAATCATCCGGCGTACTTCATTAGTCTTGGCCGCCCAGGATGTATTCCTGGGTTTTGATTTCGGTAGGACCCAGGCCCGATCGCGGGCTTAAATAGGAGGCATGTGGGGAATGCTGAGAGAACTGGATGATAAGAGAGGCGAACTCGGGCAGAAGTCCCTTGGCCTCAAGGATGGACCCAGGGAGCAAAACGCTGAGGCGAGCAAATGGGCCGCCAGGCGAAATGAGCTCAACCGGGCCACTGAACAGCTGATCGATA
>DAIO01000204.1:3471-22991 GCA_002498745.1 Methanosaeta sp. UBA533
GGTCAGCCAGCTCTATCAAAAGATCGATTCTATCCGAAAACAGCACAACAACCACCGCGCAGGTGAGCGGTCCATAACCGACCTTCGCCGGGAGATAGATTATCTGGAGTTCCGGCAACAGACTGAGGTCTTGAGCCCGGACAAAGAGAAGCAGCTGGTCAATAAAATTGCTGCCCTGCAGGCGGAGTTCAATGGAAGAAAAGAGGAGCTTGAGAAGACCGGCGAGATGAAGACGCTGCTGGATGAAGCGCAATCCTTGAGGGACCAGGCATCCAGCTACCACGATCAAGTGATCAACTTCGCTGAAATGGCCCAGGAATGCCACGATCAGATGATCAGCAACTTCAAAGAGGCAGATCAGACTCGGGCCGAAGCCGATGCCGCTCAAAGGGAGTTCTTGAAGGCTCTGCAATGAAGAGTCCTCACAAATGTCCTATTCAAAGGATCTCCGAGCTGGAGAGCATTGTAGGCAGGCTGAGTCCTGTGCAGAAGATGCTTTTAGGGACCGATGGGTCTGTGACCAGCCTTCTGGAGATCCTCACCGGAAGTCCCATCGAGATCGAAACGTTAGCACAAGAGATCATCCCTGCCAGCCAAGCGGTGGCAAAAGAGCTGAACCTGAATCCCGGAGAAGATGTCAACTATCGGGTGGTGAAGCTGAAGAAGGCAGGGACAGGCGAAACTCTCATTTATGCTGTATCTCATACGCCTTTAAAAAGACTGGAGGATAGCTTTCGGGACGACCTGACCCGAGCAGATATTCCAATTGGAGTCATCCTGAAAAAGCACAAAATCGAGTCCAGACGAGAAATTAACAGTGCAGGATTCCTTCAGGCCGATAGGAAGCTGGGTCAAATCTTCAACATCTTTCCAAAGGAGTTCGTGCTCCAGCGCAATTACAAGATCATCCGGCAAGGAGAACCGCTGATAGCCATTGAGGAGACATTCCCCTACAACAGCTTTCAGGATGCCAATCGAGTGGTGATAGAGACTCCTGCCAGGATCCATTTGACTCTGACCGATCTGACTGGCACATCCGGCCGCGTGGATGGTGGAGTAGGAATCGCACTGGACGAGCCAGGGATCCTGCTTGAAGCGGAGAGAAGCAACGAACTCCTGGTCGAGGGAGAAAATGCCGACCGGGCAAAAGCTGCCGCCCAGGCAGTAATGGAACGATTTGGCCTGGGGGGAGCTCGGCTAACCTTGAGAGAGAATTATAAAATGCACGTGGGCCTGGGCAGGGGAACACAGCTTGGCATTGCAGCAGGAAAAGCGCTCTGCGAGCTTTATCATAAGAAGGTTGGCGTGCGGGAGATCGCCAGGACCATCAACCGCGGCGGAACAAGCGGGATCGGAACAGCGGCCTTCGATATGGGCGGCTTTATCATCGATGGCGGGCACACCTTTGGACCGGGAAGAGAGAAGACGGATTTCAGGCCTTCTTCTGTCTCATCAGGCATTCGTCCAGCGATCGCGACAGCTCACCACGATTTTCCCCAGAACTGGAATATACTGCTCGCAATACCCGATGTTCCCAGGGGCGCTCATGGCCAGCAGGAGGCGGATATCTTCAAGAAGTACTGCCCATTGCCACCCGCCGAAGTTCATGAACTATGCTACCAGATCCTTGTGAGGATACTGCCTTCTGTGGTGGAGGAGGATCTGGATGAGTTTGGAGAGGCGATGAACCGGATTCAAGAGATCGGGTTCAAGAGGATCGAGGTAATGCTCCAGCATCCACTGGTGCGCAGCCTTATGGAAGAGATGAGGGCTGCGGGATCTGCTTGCGCCGGCCTCAGCTCCTTTGGGCCGACGGTTTATGCCATCACCGATACCCAAACAAGAGACATCGAGTCCGCCGCTCATGATGTAATGAGATCTGTGGGCGGAGAGGTCGTGATCACAAGAGCCAGAAATGAAGGGGCCCGGATCAGGGCGCTCCAATGATCTTATACGCGAACTTATATATATTGCGTCGACTTTTAGCCGGACTGGCTACTGGTGATTCCCTGGGAAGTACCTCCGAATTCATGCCTCAAAAAGACGTACCAAGCATTTATCACAGATTGAAAGGACAGGGCTGGCCATTCAGGCAAGTAGGAGGTGGAGTCGCTGGTTGGATGCCAGGCGACCCTACTGATGACACAGAAATGGCGCTATGTATAATCCGATCTTTTATCCATGAAGGTAAATTCAATCCCCAGAATATTGCACAAGAGTTCGTAGCATGGATGAATAGTGGAACTACACAGATTGGCACAACTACCTTGAAGACTCTCAAGATATGTGAAGCTGGAGATCCTTACTGGCAGGGAGGTTTTAGGTTCTGGCAAGAGAGGCCAGATTACGCCGCAAATGGCTCTCTGATGCGCAATGGAGTCATCGTAGGCATGTCAGAGAGCCTCAACGAGGCCTTCACCTTTACCTTGAAACATGGCATGATCACCCATTATGGGCCTTTACCTCAGATTTGCTGTATGGCCCAGACATACCTGATATGGAGCCTCCTTCAAGATAGGGGACTTCCAATGGAGTGGATAGAATCTTTTGATACATGTTTAAGCGAATACTTCCGATCTGAAGATGACCCTGAGATCAGAGCATGGCTCTTCAAAGTCAGCGAAGGAGGCGATTTTAAAAAATCACTAATGAGGTTTCAGCATGCTAACTGGGATATGGAGGAATTTAATCCCTTCAATATAAACTATACTAGAGGCGTTGGATACTGTCTTTTAACCTTGCAGATAGCAATTTGGGGCCTACATTGGAGCCTGAAATCTGACGAGTTCAGCCCGCCTTATGGTTTCCCCCAGGAGATTTTTGAGGTAGAGGGACCTGCTAGGCTCGCATGGGTAGCCATGATTGGTCATGATGCTGATACATATGCGGCAGTTGCAGGGGCTCTCATAGCCGCAGCATACCCTTGTCTTCCGACTGGATTCACTGATGGTTTGAAGGCATTGGAGTATTTTGACCGAATAGCAGGTAGTTTGAAGCAAATACAGGGAAAAAGTGCAGCTCAGAAATAGGTGTCGTGAAGCTTCGCGAGATGAGAACAGTCTGCTAAACAAAAAATATAAATCCCTCTGGATGCTAATGGCGGACAATGAACTCAGACCAGGCAGCAGTTTTTATTATCATATCCATTGCTTTTGCCTTTTTCATCTGGGGGCGATGGCGCTACGACCTGGTTGCCATGATGGCATTGCTCACATCGGTCATTGCAGGCGTCGTGCCCTGGAGCCAGGCGTTTTCCGGCTTTGCTCATCCCGCCGTTATTACCGTGGCGGCTGTGCTTATAATCAGCCGTTGTTTTCTGGAATCCGACTTAATTGAATTCATCTTCAGGCGAATCTCGAAGTCGAACCGCTCAGTCAATGATCAGGCTCTCTCCCTGACCGGTCTGGTGGCCCTCCTCTCAGGATTCATGAACAACGTGGGCGCCCTGGCCCTTCTCATGCCTGTAAGCATCCGCATCTCTCGCTCCGGCGGCAGCTCGCCGTCCCTCTACCTCATGACCCTGGCCTTCGGCTCGCTTCTGGGCGGCCTGACCACCCTCATTGGAACTCCTCCTAACATCATCATCTCCACCTTCAGGGCAGATAACCTTGGCCAGCCATTCACCATGTTCGATTTCACGCCTGTCGGACTGGGAGTAGCATTCGTCGGGCTGGTCTTCATTTCATTGATAGGATGGAGGCTAACCCCCATCCGCCGGGGGCAGGCCTCCAGAGAAGAGGAATTTGAGGTTGAGAACTACTACACGGAAGTGAGAATCCCCAAGGGCTCAACAGTCTTGGGCAAGAGCATCAATGAGCTTTTGTCGGCAACAGGATCTGATATCAAGCCCCTGGGGTTGTGGAGAGAAAATCAATGTCTGCCTGGTCCGAATGGTAGCGAGGTTCTCTTGCCGGATGATATTCTGATCATCAGGACCAACGTCGATGACCTGGATAAATTTCTCAAATCCGCCAAACTTGAGCTGGTGGGTTCAAAGGAGATTGGAGCGATTCAGTCCGATAAGATCGGCTTGACGGAGGTGGTGGTGATGAACAACTCCCTCCTGGCAGGCAGATCCGCCAGCAGCATCTCTATGCGTGGGCACTATGGAGTCAATCTGATTGCTGTAGCAGGCCGCGACTCCAAAAGCCTCAAGCGTCTGAGCCGGATCATATTTCATCCAGGGGATGTTCTGCTCCTGCAGGGCTCAGCGGATTCTCTGCCAGGAATTGCGGAACTGTTGGGTTGCCTCCCGCTGGCAGAGCGCGACCTGAAGCTGGGCCAGGCCAAAAATATGATTATGCCTTTGGTCGTCTTTGCTCTTGCCATAGTAGTATCAGCTTTGGGCTTGCTTTCCGTGGAGGTTGCTTTTGTCGGCGCGGCAACGGTCATGGTCCTGATGGGAATCCTGAGCCTGCAGGAGGCTTATGAGAGCATAGACTGGTCGATCATCGTTCTCCTGGGAGCAATGATTCCCGTCAGCCAGGCTCTGGAGAGCAGCGGAGGAGCTGAGCTGCTCGCGGGTAACCTGCTGCAGGTCTTTGGCCAGTTTCCCGCAGCGGTCATTTTGACCGTCCTGCTGGTCTGGACAATGGTCCTCACAAATGTGGTGAACAATGCAGCTGCAGCCGTTCTCATGGCTCCAATCGCCTACGATACGGCTCTGGTCATCGGTGCGTCTCCAGATCCTTTTTTGATGACGATAGCCATTGGCGCTTCGTGCGCTTTTCTGACCCCGATAGGCCACCAGTCCAACACTCTGGTGATGGGGCCGGGGGGCTATAAGTTCAGCGACTACTGGCATATGGGCTTACCGCTATCTATTATCGTCACAGCGGTGACAATTCCCTTGATATTATGGTTCTGGCCGTTGTTCTAATAAGAACGGTATCCAGTATCAGGCGCAGTCTAAAGAGAGGTTTGCATGAGCACCAGGCTCAAGATAAGAATTTCTTCAATGGGATTGCAGCGAGCACCACGAATATCAATCCATACCAGTACCATTCCAGGCTCAACAAAGGCGGCCAGAGCTTTGCGACCATTAATGCAAAAGCGGCGACGCAAAACTTCGTAAGCCCCAAATCCACCCATGTCAGCCTGCCAATCCTGTCGTTTGCCCAATCAAATATGCTCATCTTTCTCGTGTTTTAATTCGCCCATTGAGGAGTTATATTTATCTGTCAAGGGTATTAGCATATGCTGGGCATACGCTGCAGAAGTTTAAAGTCTCATCTGAGATCAGCATAATGTTTATGATGCTGGAGGCCATGAACCCATCCAGAGGCAGAATCATATGGCAATACTGATCCATATCCAGGCAACCAGACAAAATGTTGCTCCTTTTACAGATTTAAGCTTGATATTCAAGGATACATTTCCCTGCAGTGGATGTATGCAGCATGAGTAATGGGGATTTAAACTGGATAGCCAATTTCATTTGGGGCATTGCTGATGATGTCTTGCGTGACTATTACGTACGGGGCAAGTATCGAGATGTAATTTTGCCCATGACGGTTATCCGCCGACTGGATGCAGTGCTGGAGCCTAACAAGAAAGCCGTATTGGAGATGAAAAAGCATCTTGATGAGGCAGGGGTCAGCAATCAGGATGCAGCATTGCGTCGGGCCGCCTGCCAGGCCTTCTATAATACATCACCATTCTTGCTGAGAGATTTGAGATCCAGGGCGAAGGCTCAGCAGCTCAAAGCTGATTTTGAGGCCTACCTGGACGGCTTCTCACCTAACGTCCAGGAGATACTGGATAAATTCAAGTTTAGAAACCAAATACCAACCCTGGTTGAAGCCGATATCCTGGGAAATCTGATTGAAAAGTTCCTCGACCCTTCCATAAATCTCAGCCCCATTCCGGTCTATGAACCCCGCGGAGGCATCCGTCTTCCTGCGCTCGATAATCATGCCATGGGCACGATCTTTGAGGAGCTGATACGCCGCTTCAATGAAGAGAACAATGAGGAAGCAGGAGAGCATTTCACTCCTCGGGACGTGGTGAGGCTAATGGCAGATCTTATAGTCCTTCCCATTGCCGACAGGATTGAGTCTGGGACGTACCTCCTTTATGACGGTGCCTGCGGCACAGGGGGAATGCTCACCATTGCAGATGAGCGCCTGAAAGAGATTGCTGCAAAGCGAGGAAAGGAGGTATCCATCCATCTCTTCGGGCAGGAGGTCAACCCCGAAACCTATGCCATCACCAAAGCAGATCTGCTCCTCAAGGGCCAGGGCGAGGAGGTGGAACAATTCCAGCTTGGCTCCACCCTGTCCCAGGATGCTTTTCCCTCTCGGGAGTTCGACTTCATGCTCTCCAATCCCCCTTACGGCAAGAGCTGGAAGACCGATCTGGAGCGCATGGGCGGCAAGGGCGATATAAGGGACCCGCGCTTCATCATCGAGCACAATGGCGATTCAGAGTTCAAGCTGGTCACCCGCTCCAGCGACGGGCAGATGATGTTTCTGGTGAATATGCTCTCCAAGATGAAGCACAAAACGCCGCTTGGCAGCCGCATCGCTGAAGTGCATAACGGCTCCTCTCTCTTTACGGGCGATGCCGGCCAGGGGGAGAGCAATATCCGCCGCTGGATAATCGAGAATGACTGGCTGGAGGCCATCATCGCCCTGCCGCTGAATATGTTCTACAATACTGGCATTGCCACCTACATCTGGGTCATAACCAACCGCAAGCCGGAGCACCGTCGGGGCCGGGTGCAGCTCATCGATGCCACGCAGTGGTCCAAGCCCCTCAGAAAGAACCTGGGAAAAAAGAACTGCGAGCTTTCTGAGGAGGATATCCGGCGCATCTGCGACACGTTCCTGGTCTTCGAAGAGACTGAGCAGTCTAAGATCTTCCCCAACCAGGCCTTCGGCTACTGGAAGGTGACGGTCGAGCGGCCGCTGCGGCTCAACGACATCGACCACGAGCGCGCCCGTACGCCTGCGGAGATCAAGAGGCTGAAAGAGAGTGCTGAGCGTTCTGAGAGCGCACCGCCAGTGATCAGGAAGATCCACAAATCTGGCACTGTTCCCGATCCATTGCACGGCCTCTTTGAGGTCATGATCAAGGACAAGCCTCGGGTGGTGGAGAAGGAGACGGAAGGATTGCTGGATGAGATAATAGGAGGAAAATAAGATGGCAAGATCCTCGAAACTCAAAGTGATGATTTCTAGTCGCTGCAATGACAATTTTCCACCAGATCCAGATGGTCATCCTCTATCGGAAATTCGTAGGAATCTGAAAAAGGAAATCGAAGAACTCGAAGTCTTTAGCAAGAAAGTCTTCGAGGTATGGATCAATGAGGAGACGCCACCACAAGGCGGTTCCTGGGACAGTTGGGATGTCTGCATCCAGGCGGTAAAGGATTGTGATATCCTCATTGCTCTCTCGAACGGCAATGCTGGATGGACGAAAGAAAGTGGTGGTATTGGGATTTGTCATGCCGAACTCATGACCGCAATCTCACAAGCTCCCGGGAAGGTTCGGCTTATTGATCTCGGAAAATTCACTACAAAAAATTCGGAGGATAGCAAAGAAGAAGCACGAAATAAGCGTTTTCAGGATTATATTAGTGTCCAGAGCCTCTTTCGCGGTGATACGGTGTTAACAGAATCTGCACTCAAAGACCGAGTAAAAGAAGCCCTTCATGATGCTCTGATTTCATTGGCCCAAGCAGGAGTTCGTGAGTCCAGCAAGGGAAAATTCCACAGTGGTCAGGCACTCGACTGGAGCCGTCTAGATTTCCAGAAACGTCGAGAAGAAATACGTCGGGTGCTGCATGATGCCATGAACCAGAGGACCGGTTCAAGAGATGAAAGTGGTCACCTCATCGTTAAGTTCGGAGGAAAAGAGATTTTAGTAGTACCAGATGCGATACCCGCAGCGATCACAGTTGGAGCAGCAAAGGAAATGGTCGGGCAGCCCTTCTTACGAGACCACGAGCTGCATCAAGTTCTCAAGGGAAGACGTGGAGGTCCTATACATGTTATAGGCTGTCATAAAAACGCCACAGAGGCGCAAGCCACAAAGTTGCTTGGCTTCCCTGATGCCACCGTAATTACCCCCCCGTTTGGTGTTTTTGTCGCCGACAATATCCAAAAGATGCAGTTTGCTTTCATTGTGAACTGTCGGGATGAGACAACAACTCGACATGGTGTGCAACGTTTTTTCGAATGGCTAGAGCAGACCGGAGAAGATACGTTCGTAGCTAACCGTGCTATGGCGCGTGCGCGAATTGTGGCTGCTATTGCAAAGGAGGTAACGGATTGATCGACGACCTCAAACGCTACCCTGATTACAAGAACTCGGGCTTATTGTGGCTTGGGGAGGTGCCAGAGCATTGGAGCGTCGTTTCTCTTCGGCGCCGCTGGACTGTCACAGACTGCAAACATTTGACCGTGCCTTTTTTTGAGAGAGGAATTCCGCTAGCGAGTGTGCATGAAGCTCAGTCGTTTGAGTTAAAACTTGACTCCTGCAACCATACGACCGAAGAGTGGTACGATCACCTAATCGAAGGTGGACGCAAGCCTCACGTTGGAGATTTGATATACTGCCGAAATGTTAGTGTCGGAGCTTCTGCTATAGTCGTACAAGAGTATGTTTTTGCAATGGGGCAGGATGTGTGCCTTATTCGATCGTTAAGCGAGAACCAACGATGGTTCAATTACTACCTTCATAGCAAGGCCATGGCGGGCCAATTAGCTCTAATCCTCGTAGGGTCAACGTTCCGCAGAATTAACGTCAATGATATTAAAGCACTCTTAATACCAGTTCCTCCTAGAAATGAACAGGATCAAATCTCAGACTACCTTGACAAGGAGCTGGAACAAATTGAAGCCGCTGTAGCGCACTGCTTGCAGCAGCAGGTTATCCTCCGTGAATACCGCACCGGTCTCATCTCCGACGTTGTCACCGGCAAGCTCGATGTTAAGGGCATAGATCTTCCCGCTGAAGAAAATGCCGAAGTGCCTGCAGAAGACAATTACCTCTTCGACCAAGAGGCCGCCCCGGAGGACTGCAAGATACCAGAAGACGAAATCCCGGTGGAGGCAGACTGATATGGGCGAGAATCAGGGCACAACCCCACCGGACACCGGGATCTTATTCTACCAGACCGAGGACGGCAAATCCCGCATTCAGGTCCGGCTGCAGGATGGCACGGTCTGGCTTAACCAGAGGCTGTTGGCAGAGCTTTACCAGGTGTCAGTGCCAACCATCAATGAGCATATCTCAACCATTTACTGCGACCACGAGCTATCTCCCGAGGCAACTATTCGGAAGTTCCTAATAGTTCGAACCGAGGGCAGCCGCCGGGTAGAGCGCTTGATAGACTTCTACAGCCTGGAGATGATCCTGGCCGTGGGCTACCGCGTCCGCAGCCACCGGGGGGTGCAGTTCCGCCGCTGGGCCACAGAGCGGCTGCAGGAGTATATCGTCAAGGGATTTGTGCTGGACGACCAGAGGCTCAAAGGGGAGCGTGCCTTAGGAGCTGACTATTTTGACGAGCTGCTGGAGCGCATCCGGGACATCCGGGCCTCGGAGAAGCGCTTCTACCAGAAGGTTAGGGACATCTATGCCCTCTCCATCGACTACGATTCCCAGGCAGAGAGCACCCAGGATTTCTTTGCAGCAGTGCAAAACAAGCTGCACTGGGCCATCACCGGCCACACCGCAGCCGAACTGATCTCCCAGCGGGCAGATGCGGACAGGCCGAACATGGGCCTTACCGCCTGGAAAGGGGCAAAGGTTCGCCAGTCAGATATCTTTGTGGCCAAAAACTACCTCCTGGCAGACGAAATAGGACAGCTCAACCGCCTGGTGACCATGTGGCTGGACTACGCTGAAGATCAGGCCAGCCGCAGAAAGCCGATCTACATGAGGGACTGGCGGGAGAGGCTGGACGCCTTCCTCCAGTTCAACCAGCGGGCAATACTCGAGCACAGCGGGAGGATATCCATGGAGGAAGCCAAACGCCGAGCCTTGCAGCAGTACCAGGAATTCAATCAGCGAAGGATCGAGGATGGAGACGAGCAGGCTGAGAAGGAGTTTGAAGAGGAGATCCGAAGGATGCTCCCCAAAGACCGGGAGGATGAAAAATGAGCCCCACAGATACCTCTGAAAAAATGCTCGAGTCCATAATAGTCATGAGCCTGGTGAATGATGCCGGCTATATCCAGGGCGACAGCAGGGATTACGACCGGGACCATGCAGTGGATAAAAAGAAGCTCCTGGAATTTCTCCACTCCTCCCAGCCCAAAGTAGTGAGCCAATTGAATCTGGACGAAGAAGGCATCAAGCTTCAGCAGTTCTTATCCCGCCTGCAGGGCGAGATCACCAAAAGGGGCACAGTGGACGTCCTCCGCAAAGGCATCAGCCAGGGCCCGGCGTCTCATGTGGACCTATTTTTTGGCTCTCCCTCGCCCAACAATCCAAGAGCTGCAGAGCTATTCGCTGCCAATATCTTCAGCATCACCCGCCAGCTTCGCTATAGCACAGATGAGTCCCAACTCGCTCTTGACCTGTGCCTATTCATCAACGGCCTGCCCGTGGCCACATTCGAACTCAAAAACAACCTGACCAAACAGACCACCGAGGATGCAGTGCAGCAGTACAAACGCGACCGCAACCCTCGGGAGCTTCTCTTCCAGTTCGGTCGGTGCGTGGTGCATTTCGCCCTGGATGATAACGAAGTTATGATGTGCACAAGTTTGGCGGGCAAAGACTCCTGGTTTTTGCCCTTCAACAGGGGCTATAACGATGGCGCAGGCAATCCGCCCAACCCAGAGGGCATCAAGACTGATTACCTCTGGCGGGATACCCTCACCCCAGGTGGCCTGACCGATATTCTGGAGAACTACGCCCAACTGGTCGAGGAGAAGGATGAACGCACCGGAAAGAAGAGACGGAAACAGATCTTCCCCAGATACCACCAGCTCAATGCTGTCCATAAACTGCTCTCCGATGTTGCCAGCCGGGGAGCGGGCAAGCGTTACCTTATTCAACATTCTGCAGGCAGCGGCAAGAGCAACTCTATAGCCTGGCTCGCCCATCAGCTCATCGGCCTGGAACGGGAAGGAAAAGCGATCTTCGACTCCATAGTCGTTGTCACCGACCGCCGGGTACTGGACAGACAGATCAAGAACACAATCAGGCAGTTTGCCCAGGTCTCAGCCACAGTTGGACACGCCGACCGCTCTCTTGACCTGCGCCGGTTCCTGGCCGAAGGCAAGAAGATCATCATCACCACGGTGCAGAAGTTCCCCGTTGTCATGAAGGAGATCGGAGATGATCACAGAGGTCGCACCTTCGCCATAATCATCGATGAGGCCCATTCCAGCCAGGGAGGCCGAACCTCAGCCAAGATGAACATCGTCCTTTCCAAAGAGGGAAGGGAGATGGATGATGAGACAATAGAAGACAGAATCAACCGCATCATGGAATCCAGAAAGATGCTCTCTAGTGCCAGCTACTTCGCTTTCACCGCTACACCCAAGAACAAAACCCTGGAGATCTTCGGCGAGCCATTCAAGGAAGGAGATACTGTAAAGCACCGCCCCTTCCACAGCTACACCATGAAACAGGCCATCCAGGAGGGATTCATCCTGGATGTTCTCAAGAACTACACTCCTGTGAATAGCTATTATCGCCTGATGAAAAAGGTGGAAGACGATCCGGAGTTTGATACCAAGAAAGCCCAAAAGAAGCTTCGCCGCTACGTGGAGCAGAACGATCATGCCATAAGAATGAAGGCCGAGATCATGGTCGATCACTTCCACGATCAGGTCCTGGCGAGAAATATGATCGGCGGCCAGGCTAAAGCTATGGTCATCACCGGCGGCATCCGGCTGGCAATTGAATATTATCAGGCCATCTGCAGCTACCTGACGGAACGCAAGAGCCCATGGAAGGCGATTGTGGCTTTCTCGGGAGAGCACGAGTACGGCGGACAGAAGGTGACTGAAGCATCACTAAACGGATTTCTCAGCAACATCATCCCGGATCGTTTCCGGGAAGATCCTTATCGATTTCTGGTGGTGGCAGACAAATTCCAGACCGGCTATGATGAGCCTCTTCTGCATACCATGTATGTGGACAAGCCGCTCTCCGACATCAAAGCTGTGCAAACCCTCTCCCGCCTCAACCGGGCTCACCCTCAGAAGCATGATACATTCGTGCTGGATTTCTTCAATGACTCTGATGCAATCCAGGCAGCCTTCGCACCGTATTACCGCACTACCATCTTAAGCGAAGAGACCGATCCAAATAGGCTGCATGACTTGAAAGCAGATCTCGATGGTTATCAATTCTATAACTGGATAGAGGTCAATCATTTCGTCGAACTGTACCTTGGCGGAGCAGATCGAGAGAGGATCGATCCCATCCTGGATTCCTGCGTTCACGCCTACATGAACGAGACCGATGAGGACGGACAGGTGGATTTCAAAGGCAAAGCCAAGGGCTTCGTCCGGACATATGGCTTTTTGGCTTCCATCCTGCCTTTCACCAATGCCGAATGGGAGAAGCTATCCATCTTTCTCAACTTCCTCATACCAAAGCTCCCTGCCCCCATTGAAGAGGATCTCTCCAGGGGCATTCTGGAAGCCATTGATATGGAAAGCTACAGAGTCGAGGTTCGCTCCTCGATGAATATCATCCTTGCCGACCAGAATGGAGTTATCGATCCCGTTCCCATGGGCGGGGGCGGACACATGCCTGAGCCCGAGCTGGATCTCTTGAGCAACATAATCAATGCTTTCAACGAACAGTTCGGCAACATCGATTGGAGAGATGCGGACAAGATTAGAAGAGTGATAACCGAAGAAATCCCGGAAAAGGTCTCAGCAGATAAGGCATATCAGAACGCTATGAAGAACTCGGACCGGGAGAACGCCCGCATCGAGCATGACAAAGCTCTTCAGCGGGTTATAGTTGGACTCCTATCTGATCACGCTGAGCTTTTCCGGCAGTTCAGCGATAATCCAACATTCAAGAAATGGCTCTCTGATACAATCTTCATGGCAACATATAGCGAGGCTGCTGGATGAATGACAGCCACTTTAACAACTATCCGATATGGATGATTGCACTCTGCCCATCCTGGCTTCAATATCGGCGACTTCAAGATGCTCCTATCAGGAAATTAGTCAAAATTTTTGTAGGTTCATCAGCGATGCTTCAAGAGATCTGAGGTCATCGTGGAGAATGTTCTAGTGAAGAGTTTAGGAGGATTGTCAAACCGCAAAATAAAGAACGACCAAAATTATTCGCCTCGGCTTTATTTTTCTCAAGAATTTGAGCCATGATTTTCGCACGGCGCAGCTGTTTAATAAAACTTAAATTGTAGTACGTAGTAGTATTATCCGTGGCCTTTTGCGGGCCTGTTTGATTGCATGAATGAGGTAGTTGACATGAAGAAAATAATTGCGTTAGTGCTATTGCTGGCATTTTGCATTCCAGCAATGGCAGCGGATTTGCCCGATCTAACGGGAAACTGGTTGGGGGTCATGGATCATGTGGGATATGATAAGAATACTGCGTGGCTTCCGAATGAAACCGTCTCCTACTGGCCAGGCGGGGAAGTGAGCTTGAACATCACAGAGCAAAACGGACGATCGTTTTCGGGGACGATGATTCCAAACGGAAGCCCTCTGTCTGTAGAAATTGTGCTGGGCGTCTTGAGCGTTGATAATGAGTCCATCACAATGGTAGACGAGAACGGCTACTTGTGGGGCAACGTGATCTCTCCAACAGAGATTGAGCTGAACTATCAGGAAGTCTGCATAGAAGGAATGGCAGTAGGAAGCGGGGTGTTCAAGAAAGTTTGATGGCGATCACATATTTTTTAACGACAATGATTGATAGCAATCGGCTCATAAGTCAATCTGGATGAATTGCTTTCCCAGGCCGAATATAGTTATAAGCAGATGCATAGTTTGATCACTGCCGCTATGATGGGAATATGATAGCGAGCGATTTTGTAGCAGCTCTCAAGCCTCATGCCCACTTCATCCCCATATGTGCGGAGATGGAGATAGGCCTTGGGATTCCCAGAAGCTCTATTCGGATTGTGTCCGTAAAGGGAGAGCTAAGGCTCATCCAGCCGGCCACCGGACTGGATGTGACCGATAAGATGGTATCGTTCTCCAGGAGCTTCCTGGGTTCGCTATCTGGAATTGATGGATTCATTCTGAAGTTCCGCTCGCCATCCTGCGGCATGAAGGATATCAAGGTTTACTCCAGCCCGGACAGTCCAGGCACTTCAACCAAAGCGGCCGGCTTTTTCGGAGGAGCTGTGGTCAAGAGCTTTCCAGATCTGGCCATTGAGGATGAGGGAAGGCTGAGAAACAACAACCTCAGAGAGCATTTTCTGACCAGGATCTTCACCCTGGCCGCCTTTAGAGAGGCGGAAACAGAGGCCAATATGGCCAAGCTCAATCGCTTTCATTCCACCAACAAGCTGCTGCTGGCAGCACACAGCCAGAAGGAGGCGAAGGTCCTGGGAAATATAGTGGCCAACCGGGAGGGAAAGGAGATTTCAAAGCTCCTGGGAGAGTACCGTGAGCATCTGGCAATGGCATTGATGAGGCCTCCCAGGTACACCTCCAAAGCCAATGTGCTCATGCCATTGAGAAGTACAAGCAGAAGAAGCTTCCGTTCAGCGCACCGCTCTCCATCCTGCAGAGCTGGATTGCCCGCTTCGATGAGGAGTATTTGAAGGAGCAGACCTTTTTCGAGCCCTTTCCAGAGAACCTGATAGAGCTCTGCCGGGACACTCAATGCGAATGGGCGGGAGCGGATCTATTTGAAGGGAGAAAGGCGGGAAGAGGTGATTAAATTGATCCAACTTTATTGGCTCTCATTGCTATTCCCTTTCATCATTCCCATCCCATCTTCCGGAGGTATCGCTCTTCCAGAACGATCACCCTTCAGAGACGATCACCTTTCCAGATCCGCTGACCATCTGGCTGACATTCCTGGGATTGCCCTTATAGTAAACGCTTCCGCTGCCGCTTATCAGGGCATTCAGCTCATCCATGGCGTTTACCTGAGCCATTCCTGAGCCGCTGATGGTTACATTAGACCGGTCTGTCATAAGGCCATAGCCGTGCATCGCTCCCGAGCCGCTGATCGTAATATCACTGTCTTTTGCCTCTCCCTTCAAGAGGGCACCACCCGAGCCCGATATTGTCGCCCGAAGATCCTGGCAGAGGATGTTCAGTTCCATGTTACCCGATCCGCTCATGCCAAGGCTGAGAGCATCTGATTCTATAGGGGACTGGCTGATGATCCACCCAGAGCCGTTGATGCTTATGCTCTCCAGCTCTGGGGTGGAGACGAAGATCTTGATGGGCTCATGGGGTTTAATGCAGTCAGCCCTTTGATATATGGTGAGCTTTCCGCCAGAGACATCGGTTTTCATATCTTGAATGATATTATCCTCTGCCTCAATTCTCAAATGCTTCTCCCCCTGGACGAGATAGACATCACCGATTCCCGCGAGATCGATGCTGCTGAAGTCGTCCACCGTCCTGTTCTCAAAAGTATAATTTCCTGATCCCTGAATACAGCCGGGCATAATGCAGCCGCTGATAAAAACCAAAAGGACTATGCTTATTGCGCTTATGAGGATGATCTGCTCGATCAATGGTTTCATTATTTCACCTGATGCAGACGCATATGCGTCTATTCTTTGTTTAGAGCACTAAATAATACATTAGAGAAGCTGCTACTGGAAGGACGATGTTATCGTTGACCTTCAAAGGGAGCGATTCAATGATGCTGGACAGGAGCACAATGGCCAGGGTCCCTGCAGTCGGCAGCACCATAAAAGCGCCCATAGCCCCTGCGGCAAAGCCAACAGTTCCCTCCACTGTCTTGCTCTCATTCCAGGACAGCTTATGTCTGCCATAGCTGCTTCCCACAAATGTGGCAAGGCCGTCGCCCATAGCCAGTATGATGATAACAGCGATCGCTGCCGCTGGATGGTCCCTCAAAAGGCCCAGGGCAAAGAGGACTCCCAGGGCATTATAGAGCGCTCCCTCACCCGGGATCTCCCCCTCCCGGCCTACATTTTCCACCCATTCCTTCATCCCTGGTACCTTAATCCCAGATGCGCTCAGATGAATGAGCAGGATCTCTGTGCATGTCATCAAGAGGACAAAGATCGATGTCGCCCGGATGCCAAAAATCCAGATCAAAAGGCATGTAGCCAGGTTGGAGATAATGTGCAGAGCCTTTCTCGTCCGCTCGTCATCTCTGTTTTTTGCCTTCCTCTCCCGGAAGACTATCGCCTCGGCAATGGCATATCCCAGGCCGGCGATGGCAACAACCAGCCCCAGATCCAGCCACCACATCTCTTTCCCTGATACCTGGTAGCTGCCGAAGATAAGTCCCACGAAATACAGTACGGGAAATATCAGATTTCCCAGGAGGGGAAACAGGATCGAGAACCATCCACTGAGTATCTCAATCCGGGTGCTTCCCCCAACGCCTATGAAGACCTCCATGGCAGTGGCTATCAACATTGCAGCGATGATGCTGACGAGGAGGAGCTTAAAGCGCTCGGTCGAGGTTGGATTGGAAGGGGACAAGGGCTCTCCTGATCGATAACAACCATTCAGCTGATCGATATCGGGCAATTGACCCCGAGGTATATAAAAGAGTGGTGTGCTTCATTGCCGACTGATAAGGGATTATTAAATCAGAGAGGATCAGGATAAATCAGTATCAAAGGGCTATGCCGGTTCAATTCGATCCCCTTTTATGTCCGACAGTATTCCCCTTCCGGCCATGATTCCCGTTGCCGCTGCGCTCACTATCCCCCTTGATAGACCAGCGCCGTCTCCGGCCACATATAGCCCCTTCAGAGAACTCTGGAAGCTGCCATCCACCTCGATCTTCCTTGCATAGAACTTGATCTCGGGAGCATATACCAGGGTGGAGTCGGCATTAACTCCGGGGATGATCTGGTTTAGGATCTCCAGGCCCTCAATGATGTCCATCACTATCCGGTGAGGCAGGGCCATGGAAATATCCCCAGGGGTCACATCCTTGAGGGTATTCTCCACAGTGTTTCGGGCGATCCTCTCCTCAGTTGACCTGCGGCCCCTGTGTAGGTCACCGAGCCTCTGGATGACCGGCTTATGCCCTCCAATGGTTGTGACCAGCTTGGCTATGGACATGCCATAAGCGGTGGTGTTCTCCACCGGCCGGGTAAGCTCCAGCCGAACCAGGAAGGCGAAGTTGGTGTTCTCAGACTTCTCTACTATCATGGAGTGGCCATTAGTGGCGATGAAATCCGGATACTCCTCCTTGACCACAAACCCTCCCGGATTGGTGCAGAAGGTCCGGACGAAGTCGTCGTACCTGCGAGTGACTATATGAAACTTGGGGTCCCTGTTTATGCGGGTGATGGGGTCCATTATGATCGAGGGCACCTCTATCCTGACCCCTACATCCAGGGGCCCGTACCTGGCCGTGATATCGTATTTATCAAGGAGCATACTGATCCACTGGGCACCTATCCTGCCCGGAGCCAGCAGGATTTGAGAGGCCTTTTCCTCTGTGCCATCGGCCAGCCTGATTCCAGTGCACCTCTCGCCCTCGACAATCAGATCCTCCGCCTGGCAGTTCAGCCGGAATACAACTCCCCTACGCTCCAGATCCATCTTGAATGCAGCTATTATCTCGGGCGTTCTGTCGCTGCCCATATGGCGCTGCTTTATGGGCACGAAGCGTGCGCCAGCAGCAGCCGCCTTTCGCCTGAGCTGTTCTTCATCGTACTCTGATGATTCAAGGACCATGTTGGGCGCACCATATCTGAGAAAAGCGGAGTCGACCTCATCGATCAGGCTCCAGGCCTCGCTTTTTGCCAGGCTCTCCAGGTCACCTCCAATGGTGGGATGGAGGTTGAGAAGGCCATCAGAGAATGCGCCTGCTCCTCCCACCCCGCACATTATCTGGCAGGGATAGCAGTGAAAGCAGTGGCCTCTATCCTTCATGGGGCAGTTGCGATCCTTGATGTCCTTTCCCTGATCTATCACCAGTACCTTCGCATCTGACCTGGAAAGCTCAAAAGCCGCGAACAGGCCTGCAGGGCCGGCACCAACGATGATCACATCGACCATACAAAAATGATATTAGTGTTATGGCTATTTATATCTGCGTCTGAGCGAATATAGCATTATGATTACAGGGCCCTGCATTGGTTAGGGCCTCCATAACAGCTCGCCCGGAGGAATCAAATGCCGCTTTATATTGATATCAATAGATGCATTGGCTGCCGCACCTGTGAGGCAGCCTGCCAGATGGAGCATGGTGGTCGAGGACGCATTAATGTGCAATACGTGGAGGACCTGGTAGCCGTCCCCATCTTTTGTCATCACTGCGAGGAGGCTTTCTGCGCCACGGTCTGCTTCACGGGTGCCTTGCATAAAGAAGGAGAGACGACTGCTTTTGATGCGGAGAAATGCACCGGATGGCAGGATAACGGTTCACTGGAAAAGGTGCAAAGAGGAGTGCGATCTATGCGTGAAGATGTGCCCAGCCGGGGCTATTACCCTGGTGCCCTGGGATGAGACTGAACCTGAGTGGGAGATATCCTTTGATCTGGTAGCCTGCAAGATCTGTGGATCACGGTATGCTACTGAGCCCATGCTTAAGAAGATTGAGTCGTCGCTACCAGCAGAGATCCAGAAGGATTCAACTGGTCTTGAATGGATCCGGATCTGCCCAGTGTGCCGGCGCAATATAGAGGCCGAGAGCTTGGCCAAGCTGATTTTGCCAGGGAGAAGAAAGAACGATTGGAGATGCTCCTGGCATTTTCTTGCAGGGAAGCGAGGTCTATATCCAGGACGGATGCGGCTGCTCTACGACCTGATCGTATTCGCTGGGATGAGGATCTGAGGCAACTGCAATTGCCTCTCGAAAGTCCATTCCGTTCTCAGGAGAGAAGAAACAGGCGACAAGGCCTGCCTCCAGGAACTCATCGACCTTTGGAGGAAAGCTCTTAGCACAGGTCATGACTGTATCCTCCATCCCTGCTCTTGGCACATTGATCACAAACTCCACCGTCTGGCGGTTGTTCTCCTTGATCACTCCGCCAGCAGCCGGTCCACGATCTCTTTCACCTCCGCCAGCTGGGGCACCTGGCTGCCCTTCAAGCAGGCGCGGAAGACATCCCGATCAAAGGGCACGCTGCCTATGACCTTTTCCCCGTCAACCAGGGACGAAAGCTCCGCAGCATCCTCATTCATTCGGTTGAGGATGAAGCTGACCGGCTTATTGATCTTCTCTCCCATCTCCGAGATCTTCTCTGATAGCTGCACCGACTCGAAGCTGGGATCTATGACCACCACTATCCGGTCGCTGCCCGCTTCCACCCCCCGGCCGAAGTGCTCGATTCCCGCATCCGTATCCACGATGACCTGCATTCCATCCGCTTTCAGCTTCTCGATGAACTCTCGGGCCAGGGCGCCCATGGGGCAGGCCCAGCTGCTTGTAGAGGCCGAAAT
>DAIO01000193.1:0-2381 GCA_002498745.1 Methanosaeta sp. UBA533
TTTTTGATTCTGTCACAAAAAACCTCTCTGCCTGGGGAGATATCCACTTTTCGTCTCCGGTCTCCCTCTCGTCTCATCTCGATGTCTGGCAGTATAATGAGCTCGTAGGCGCTGGCGGATTGACAGCATCGATGCATGCCAGGGCCTCTCACCATCAAATACAGGATGCGCACGCGCCAAAACAGCCCTGGTTTGAGGTAGTGCAATATAACGGGGCAAAGCCCAATTATTATACTGTATTACTGTAGAAAAATTTATATAACTTAAGAGAATTCCGATCCACACCTTAAATCAAGGAATTGACATTAAGGAGAATAAAAAATGAAAAAACAACTACTTGCAGGGATTTTTGGCATCTTTCTTGCCATCACGTTCCTCGGCACAGCCCTTGCCGAAGAGGAGAACGCCAGCACGACAGATCTCCAGATCGCCATAACCTCCGCCAACTTCGTGGCCACCAGCCCGGAAAAGGAGAACCTGAATGATGAGTGGGTAGAGATCACCAACAAAGGCTCTTCAGACGTGAACCTGGCCGGATGGACTCTAGCCGATGCACAGAACCACACCTATACCTTCCCCGACTTCGCCCTTGCTGCCGGGGCTAAAGTTGTCGTGCACACGGGCGAGGGAGATGACGATACAGAGAACCTCTTTTGGGACCGGAGCACATCCATCTGGAACAACAGCGGCGATCTGGCCGTCCTGTTGGATCCCGAGGGCAACATGGTCTCCCAATATCCAAAGGATGAGGCCTGAGGCCTCACGTTTTTTCTTTTATCCCGATTATTATTCATCGCCATCTGCGGAACAATAGTGAGAGCGTCTTAGGTAGATCGATCGAATTGGCCGCCGGTGCCGCGACCCGCCTGGGTTCAATCACCCCATCCGCAGGGCCTCCTGGGCGGTGCAGCCCACGGACCCTGTTGCCATCATATCTGACTATCGTGCAGTTCTGCCCTTTCTATTCAGATAATTCCCTTTCACCGTCATGGCTCCGAAAGAGATATATTTGCTCATCTCTCTTTCGCAGCAGTTGAGGAGATCAGCGCGCAAGATACAGGAGGTCAGCCCTTGAAAGAGATACGATTACACGGCCGTGGAGGTCAGGGATCGGTCACGGCAGCTGAGATAATAGCAGTTGCCGCCTTTGAGGATAAGAGGTTCTCTCAGGCATTTCCGGCCTTTGGAGTAGAACGGAGGGGTGCGCCGGTTATGGCCTTTGCCCGAATAGCCGACAAACCCATCCGCGTGAGGAGCCAGATCTATGAGCCAGACTACGTCATCGTCCAGGACGTGACCCTTTTGGATGTGGTCGATGTGGCCAGTGGACTCAAACCGGACGGCAAGATAATAATCAACACCGACCGTTCACGAGAGCAGCTCAAGCTTGACACAAAGGCCGAGGTCATCACCATCGATGCCACCAAGATCGCCATGGAGGTTTTAGGAAGGCCCATTGTGAACACCACAATGCTCGGCGCATTCTGCGGTGCCAGCGGAGAGGTGGGGCTGGAGAGCCTGAACAAAGCCATATCCGAGCGTTTCCGGGGAGAATTGGGGAAGAAAAACCTGCTGGCCATTAAAACAGCCTACGAGAGGGTTTCTTGATGGAAATTAAGGCTGGTAAACTGGTAGATCCGTGCAGCACCAGAATAACGAAGACCGGTGCCTGGCGGACTTTTGTGCCCGTTGTCGATCATAAGGCATGTATAAAATGCAGCCTCTGTGCGATCTACTGTCCAGAGGGCTGCATCCACCAGGTAGATGGGCAGTTCGTTCCCGACCTGGATTACTGCAAAGGCTGCAGCGTGTGTGCTAATGAATGCCCACGCATGGCGATTACCATGGTCTTGGAGGATAAGTGATGAGCAAAGGAAGCGATAGCAGTATGCCCCAGAATACTGCCAATATGAGAGTGGTTGAGGGCTCCTATGCAGTGGCCCATGCGGTCATGTGTTGCCGGCCGGATGTGATCTCCGCCTATCCCATTACCCCTCAGACCCATATTGTGGAAAACCTCTCCCAGTTGGTGGCTGATGGCGAGCTGGACAGCGCATTCCTGACGGTTGACTCCGAGTTCTCGGCGCTCTCCGTCCTGGTCGGCTCCACCGCATGCGGCGGCAGGGGCTACTCCTCGACCACCAGCCAGGGATTAGCTCTGATGTACGAGGTCCTCTACAACGTCTCAGGCATGAGGCTCCCCATTGTGATGACCGTGGCCAACCGCGCCATTGGGGCTCCCCTGAACATCTGGAACGACCAGCAGGACTCCGTCGGAGCTCGCGACGTGGGATGGCTGCAGATCTATGTGGAGAATGTGCAGGAAGCAGTCGACGCCACCCTCCAGGCCTATAAAATCGCCGAAGATCCGGAGATCCGAA
>DAIO01000193.1:2489-4816 GCA_002498745.1 Methanosaeta sp. UBA533
TGGACCCGAACAAGCCTCTGACCTTCGGAGCTTTCGCTGATCCCTCCACCTTCACAGAGTTCCGCTATCAGCAGTTCGCGGCCCATCAAAAGGCCCTGGAGAAGATAGAGCAGGTGGCCAGGGATTTTGAGAAGGCCTTTGGCAGATATTATGGAGGTCTCATTGACAGCTATTACGCTGAGGATGCTGAGGTGGTTCTGGTAACCATGGGCTCAGTCATCGGCACCATCAAGGATGCCATCGATGAGATGAGGGCAGAGGGGATAAAGGTGGGCTTGATCAAGGTCAGATGCTATCGGCCATTTCCAGCGGCAGCCCTGCGCAAGGCCCTCTCTGGCGCCAAGGTGATCGCAGTGGTGGAGAAGGATGTCTCCATAGGAAACGAGGCAGGCCTGGTGACTGATCTCAAGGCGTCGTTCTATAATAGCGACATAAGGACGCCCATTATCGGCTTTGTCGCCGGTCTGGGAGGCCGGGACATCACCATCAAAGACATCAGAAAGATGGTAGAGAAGGCCCTTGCCGCCGAGAAGGGAATCGAGTGCGAGTTCGAGTTCCTGGATCTGAGAAAGGAGATTCTTTAGGAGGCTATAAAAATGGAAAGATCTTTGCTGGCACCGGGCCACAGGGCCTGTGCGGGATGCGCCATGCCCACCACCATCAGGCTGGTCTTGGATGCGGCCGGGCCGAACACCATTGTGGTCTCGCCCACCGGCTGCCTGGAGGTTGTAACCACCCCCTTCCCGGAGAGCGCCTGGTGCGTTCCCTGGATTCACTCCCTGTTCGAGAATGCCGCAGCTGTAGCCTCGGGAGTGGAGGTCATGCTCAAGCGCCAGGGCCGGGATACCAATGTTGTGGTAATAGGAGGAGACGGGAGCACATTCGATATCGGCATGGGCTCGAACTCCGGCATGTTCGAGCGCGGCCATAAGGTGCTTTATGTCTGCTACGATAACGAGGCTTATATGAACACTGGAGTGCAGCGCAGCGGCTCTACGCCCTTCTGCGTTCACACAACCACCACTCCATCAGGTTCTGAGTCCTTTGGCAATCCCCGGCCCAAGAAGGATATGCCGGGCATCGCCCTGGCTCATGGTGTGCCCTATGTGGCTACCGCCTCGGTGGCCTATCCCGTGGACCTGAGAAGGAAGGTCAAGGAGGCTCTGAAGGCCAATGGACCATCCTATATTCAGGTCAATGCCCCCTGCATCACCGGCTGGACATTCGATGCCGGAACCATGATCGAGCTGGCGCGGCTGGCAGTGGAGACGGGCCTGTGGCCCCTCACGGAGTATGTCGATGGAAAGCTGGTGGGTGTGAAGAAGATCCGCCGACCCAAACCTGTCGAGGAGTATCTCCGCCTGCAGGGCCGCTATAAGCATCTGTTCAAGAAGCCCAATGGCGCAGATATGTTGAAGCATATCAAAGCTCTGGCAGATGGAAACATCGCCAGGTATAATCTGGTTGATTGAAGATGTACGTAGGCCGAATAGTGGTCGCAGGCCGTGCCCATGGAAGGAGCTTTGTAGCCTACAGAGTCTCCTCCCGCTCTTTTCCCAACCGGAGGGCAGAGGTCCATGAAAAATCGATAACAGTTTTGCCTTTGGATCCTGCTGACCTGGCACGGAACCCTTACATCTCCTACAACTGCATTCGGGTGGCAGATGATGTGGCTGTGGTCACTAATGGCACTCATACCGATATGATCACAGAGAGGATCGAGGACGGGCAGAGTCCGGGAGATGCAATGGCCCTTAGCCTGCTCGCTTATGGCCACGAGAGGGATGAACTGGACACACCCCGCATCGCTGGGGCTGTGCGCGGGAACAGGGTATGGCTGGGTATCGCCAGGAAGGACGAGCTCCGGGTGCAGCAGTTCAGGTTGGATGAAGATCGGGCCTTAATGGTGGCGACATATGAGAAGACCGATTTCGAGGATGTCTCGATGTCGGGCGAAGAAGCGGCTGGCATTGCTCGCAAAGCCTATGATCTCTCCTTTGAGAGGCCGGTCTGCGCGGCCGCTGCCCTGGCTTGCTCTGCTGAGCCCAATGGGGGATTTATTCTCGCGGCATATAATCCGGATTGAAAGGCAGCGGAAGTTAATTTTGAGGTGTGGTTTATGGAGATCAATGGTGTGCAAATTGATGATACCTTTGCTGAAGCTTTTCCCATTAAGATGGCAAGGGTGCAGATCACAGCAGTGACAGAGAGATGGGCCCTGGAGGCGGCGAGGGAAGCCACGGGATTTGGAACCTCAGTGATTGGATGTCCTGCTGAGGCGGGGATAGAGTGCCTCGTGGACGGAAGAGAGACCGTCGACGGCCGGC
>DAIO01000120.1:0-5935 GCA_002498745.1 Methanosaeta sp. UBA533
TTTTAAGGGGTGGGAGTAGTCACAGAGGTTGCTAACACATGGCTAGAGCCAACGCAAGGGCGATGGGACCCAGAAGTCCTGCCGCTATCAAGCCTGCCGCAGAAAAGAGCAATGCTAAAATCATGACCTCATTCGCTGATATCCGTCCGGATGGAAGAGGCCTGGCGGGATGATTCACCCGATCCACCTCCAGGTCAAAAAAGTCGTTGGTGATCATGGCGGTGCCGGAGATGAAAAAGCCGGCAAGAAAGCCAAGAATTCCAATAGAGGCTTCTGGCACTGATCCGGATGCTATCACCTCGCCGGCCACAACGCATACCCCAGCAGCACTTGGCAGCTCGGGCTTAACCAGATCGTGCATTGCTTTCGCTTTTGCTGCAATTCCAGTGCCAGGAGAATTGTTACTCATGGAAAAGGGGTTTTATGCTCAGCTCTCGCTCCACTTCCCATTCTTCCTCAGCCAATGGTCCATATCCGCAGCAGCGATCTTGCCCGCTCCCATGGCACTGATCACTGTGGCTCCACCGGTGGTGATATCTCCTCCTGCCCAGACTCCCTCCATGGTGGTCCTGCCGCGTTCGTCCACCACTAAGGTTCCCCACTTTGTCGTCTTGAGCTCAGGCGTGCTGGAGGTGATGAGGGGATTGGGCACCGTTCCCACGGCGATGACCACTGTATCCACGTTCACTATATGCTCAGAGCCCTTCTTCACCCTGGGGCTTCTCCTGCCGGAGGCATCTGGCTCGCCCAGCTCCATTTCCACCACCTCCATGGCATTGACCATGCCCCGGTGGTCGCCCAAAAACCGGGTGGGATTGGTGAGGAAGTCGAAGATCACTCCCTCTTCCATGGCGTTCTCCACCTCCTCTAGGCGAGCAGGCATCTCTTCCCGAGAGCGGCGGTAGATTATGTGCACCTCATCTGCTCCCAGACGCAATGCCGACCGGGCGGCGTCCATCGCCACATTTCCTCCACCCACCACGGCCACCTTCTTGCCCTTTTTAATGGGAGTGTCATAATCGGGGAACTTATAGGCCTTCATCAGGTTGACCCGTGTGAGGTACTCGTTGGCAGAGTAGATGCCGCTCAGGTTCTCGCCAGGGACATTGAGAAATCGTGGTGCTCCGGCGCCGATTCCCAGGAATAAGGCATCGTAGCCACCCTTGAGAAGCTCATCTATCTGGACCTGTTTGCCCACCACAGAGTCCAGCTCCAGCTCAGCGCCGAGGGACTTGACATACTCGATCTCCGAGCGGACGATCCCCTTGGGCAGGCGGAACTCGGGAATGCCGTAGACCAGGACTCCTCCGCCCTCGTGCAGGGCCTCGAAGATGGTGACCTTGTGGCCCATTCTGGCCAGGTCTGCAGCGCAGGTGAGCCCCGATGGGCCCGAACCCACAACAGCAGCGCTCTTGCCTGAGGGAGGCAGCAGTTCGCAGGGCGGGCACTTTTTCGTCACCCGCTCCCAGTCGGCCACAAAGCGCTCCAGCCGGCCTATGGCTATGGGCGCGCCCTTCTTTCCAAGAACGCAACGGCTCTCGCACTGCACCTCCTGGGGACAGACCCGGCCGCAGATACCGGGTAGGCTGTTTTTTCCTTTTAGAGATAATGCCGCTCCGGGCATATCACCATCCCGCAGAGCGAGGATGAACTCGGGGATGTTCACGCCCACGGGGCAACCTTCAACGCATTTGGGCTTCTTGCACTGGATGCACCTGTTGGCCTCTAGAGCCGCTTGCTCTGGAGCGTATCCTAACGCAACCTCCTCGAAATTGCTCTTCCTCTTCTCTGGAGATTGCTTGGGCATCTCCACCCGGTTTAAATTCAACTTTTCTGCCATCTCTTCCACACCGCGCCTCAGAGGCTGTGATCTCTTAGAGCTGAGCATCGCCCTGCTATATAAAAAAGATTTTCCTTTCAGAGCAACCTACTAATACGATCAATCCGCATCACCTTCTGGCGCGGTCGGGAACATGTCGGAAATTAGACTTACCATCGATGATCAGGAGGCAGTGGTTCCAGAGGGTTCCAGCATTCTCGATGCCTGTCGGAAGGTGGGCTCATATGTGCCGGCGCTCTGCGATCATCCTGATCTCGAGCCCATAGGCTCCTGCAAGCTCTGCATAGTCTCAGTAAAGGGTATGGACGGCTATCCCACTGCCTGCAACACCCAGGCAGCTGAGGGAATGGTGGTGCAGACGGTGACCGAGGAGCTGCAGGAAATGAGAAGGCATACCCTGGAGATGCTCCTCGCTCTCACCAATCATCCCATCAGCTGCCTGGTCTGCGAGAGGAAGAACGAGTGCGGTGACCTGCGCGAGTGCATGAGAAAGTTCCCGGTTACCGTGGGCTGCAGGTACTGCCCCAAAGACGGCGAATGCGAGCTGCAAAGGGCAGTGGAGTTCGTGGGCCTGGAGAGGGTCCGATACCAGATCTCCTTCAAAGACAGGCCAGTCTTGAGAGAACCTTTTTTCGATCGCAACTACAACCTCTGCATCCTGTGCGGCCGGTGCGTGCGCGTCTGCAAGGAGGTCAGAGGGGAGGGAGTATTATCTACCAACCCCGATTTCCACCGCCTGCACTGGATAGGCCCGGAATCGTTGCAGGACTCGGACTGCAAGTTCTGCGGGGCATGTGTGGACATATGTCCTACCGGGGCCCTTTATGCCCGATTTGAGAAGTGGCAGAGGCCTGAGAGGACCACCGAGACCATCTGTCCATATTGCGGTGTGGGCTGCCGGATAGAGGTGGGAGTCCAGGACGAGAGGGTGGTGAGGGTTAGGGCCAAGAGGGACTGTTACCCTAATTTCGGCCAGCTCTGCGTCAAAGGCCGCTTCGGCCTGGGATTTGTGGATAGCCCCGAGCGCCTCACCGTCCCCCTCATCCGGAAGGACGGAAGGCTTGAGCCGATAACCTGGGAGGAAGCCCTCAGTCTCCTGACAGAAAAACTGAACCAGTACAAGGGAGACTGTTTTGCATTCCTTTCATCGGCCAAGTGCACCAATGAGGAGAACTATCTGGCTCAGAAGTTCGCAAGGCTCGTGATGCAGACCAACAATGTGGATCACTGCGCTCGGCTCTGCCATGCCTCTACCGTATCCGCCCTGGCCCTGGCTTTCGGCAGCGGCGCCATGACCAACTCCATCTCTGAGCTTCCCGGTGCCGGCTGCATATTCATTATCGGCTCGAACACCTCTGAGCAGCATCCAGTGATCGCCCTGAAGATCAAGGAGGCCAAAAGAAGAGGGGCGAAGATAATCGTGGCCAACCCTCGCTGGATAGATCTATGCAAGATCGCTGACGTCTGGTTGCGCCAGACACCGGGAACGGATGTGGCCCTGGTCCTGGAGATGTGCCGGGCGATCCTGGAGGAGGGGCTAATGGATGAGGAGTTCATCGCCCAGAGGACGGAGGGATTCGAGGAGTTCAAAAATTCCCTTCTTCAGCTATCCAGAGATGACGCAGCGAAGATCACCGGCATAAGCTCAGATCAGATCCGTGAGGCAGCAAGGATCTATGCCCGGGGCAATCCCTCTTCCATCATCTATGCCATGGGGATCACCCAGCATTCTCATGGGGTGGAGAACATCTTCGCCCTGGCCAACCTGGCTATGATGACCGGGAACGTGGGCCGGCCATCTTCCGGCATCAACCCCCTGCGAGGCCAGAACAATGTGCAGGGCTCCTGCGATATGGGAGCGCTTCCCAATGTCTTCCCTGCCTACCAGGCAGTGACTGATCCCGAACTGCGCCGGAAGTTCGAAGAGGCCTGGGGAGCAGCTGGGCCTCTTCCAGAAAATCCTGGGCTGACTGTGGTGGAGATGATGAACGCTGCCCATGAGGGAAGAATCAGGGCGATGTACATCATGGGCGAGAATCCCGTCGTGAGCGATCCGGACAGCAACCACGTTATAGATGCGTTGAAATCACTTGAATTTTTAGTAGTCCAAGACATCTTCCTCTCCGAGACCGCAGCTCTGGCGGACCTGGTCCTGCCGGCGACGAGCAGTCTGGAGAAGGACGGGACCTTCACCAACACCGAGCGGCGGGTGCAGAGGATCCGAGAGGCCCTGCATCCGGTGGGCGAGTCCAGACCGGATTGGGTGATACTCTGCGATCTGGCCGCCCGGATGGGCTGCAAGGAGCAGTTCAGCTACGATGATCCCGGCCAGATCATGGCCGAGGCGGCCAAGCTCGCCCCCAGCTACGGTGGCATCAGCTACGATCGGCTGGAAAAAGACGGCCTGCAGTGGCCCTGCCCCAATCCCGATCATCCTGGCACCCAGTTTTTGCATAAGGGCCAGTTCACCCGTGGCCGGGGCAAGTTCAATGTGATAGACTACCGGCCATCGATGGAGCTGCCGGACGAGGAGTATCCCTTTATCCTCACCACCGGAAGGATTCTGTGTCATTACCACACCGGGACCATGACCCGGAAGGTAAATGACCTCAATCTTCTCCGTGATGAGGAGCTATTGGAGATCAATCCCCAGGATGCCAAAAATCTTGGAATCGAGGATGGCGAATTTGTAGATGTGACCAGTCGCCGGGGCAAGGTTCGGGTTAAAGCCAGGGCTACGGAGAAGTCCCCGGCAGGAGTGGTGTTCATGACCTTCCACTTCTCCGAAACTCCCACCAATGTCCTCACCAACCCCGCTCTGGATCCCATAGCCAAGATCCCGGAGCTGAAGGTCTGTGCCGTGAAGCTGAATAAAGTTCGAGGAGGCTAGATGTACGAGATAGTAACCAAGGAGACAGTGGCTCCCAATATCATTCATATGAAGTTCAAGGCGCCCAAGATAGCCAGCAGCGCAAAGCCCGGTCAGTTTGTGATCATCAGGGTGGACGAGAAAGGGGAGAGGATTCCCATGGGCCTTGCCGGCTGGGACGAAAAAGAGGGAACAGTAGATATCGTCTTCTATGTCCTGGGTACCAGCACTGCAAAGCTGTCCACCATGTGTGAAGGCGATTCTGTGGCCAACATCGCCGGCCCCCTGGGCAAGCCCTCGGATATCGAGAACTTCGGAAGGGTGATATGCGCCTGCGGCTGCTTCGGCGTGGGGCCCTCGCTACCACTGGTCAAGGCCCTCAAGGAGAAGGGCAACTATGTGATCACCGTGGTGGAGGGCCGGGGCCCGGATTTCGTCTTCTGGATGGACAGGCTGGGAGAGTTCAGCGACGAGGTTCATGTGGTGACGGGCTGCGGCAAGACCGCCTGGGCCAATGACTTCATCGAGCAGGAGATTCAATCAGGAAGGAAGATCGACAGGATCTTCGCCCACGGCTGTCCCTTTATGATGAAGGTCTCCTCGGATGCCTCTCGGGCTGCGGGAGTGGATACGACTGTGAGCCTGACTCCGATCATGGTGGACGGAACGGGGATGTGCGGAGCCTGCCGGGTGGAGGTGGGAGGAGAGACCAAGTTCGCCTGCGTGGACGGACCGGAATTCGAGGGGCACGATATCAACTGGGATGGGCTGGTCCTGAGGCTGCGCCAGCTAATACCGGAGGAGGACAAGTCCTTCAACATCTGGGAGAGGGACAACTGGCACAAATTGATGGACTGCAGGCATAAGAAGAGCTTCAACCCTGCAAAGAGAATGAGCGTCGAGGAGATAGAGCATACCGAGGCCAACTGCAAGCTGCAAGGGTTTTGATCATTTTCAATTATTTTTCTAAAAAGAGCCTGGCCAGCCTTAAGGGATCGCCCTGAATAAAAGTGCCCAGCGGGGAAGAATTTCACACCGGGATGCAAGGGAAAGATGGCTTTTCGTTGAATTAAGTGGGTGAGATCCGGCAGAGATTATGGGCTCTTTGTGGTGGGGTCAGAGCATCGCGGTTAACCACAGAGGCGAAAAGACACACAGAATTTGTGATTCAAGTTCACCAATACCAAATAGCGAGGAGCCAAAATGATGATAGATCTCAATAGCAG
>DAIO01000164.1:0-3388 GCA_002498745.1 Methanosaeta sp. UBA533
GTACTCAGGCACAGGATAATACTGGGATTCGAGGCGGAGAGGAAGGGCCTCACCCGCGACCAGGTGGTAGGTGACATCCTGAAGAGCCTATCGCTATGAGATGAATTATGGATACTGATTTCTTCAAAGAACTGGAGCGATTCACTCTGCTCGTCCGAAAGCGCGTCTCCACGGCATATAGCGGTGGGAGGAAATCGATGCGATTTGGCCGGGGCATCAGCCCGGTAGGCTATCGGGAGTATCGCAAGGGGGACGACTTCAAGCTGGTGGACTGGAAGGTCTACGGAAGGACGGAGAAGCTCTTCATCCGGGAGCATGAGGAGGAGAGAAGCCTTGTGGTCCATATCCTCTTGGACAGCAGCGCCAGCATGAGCTATTCCGGAAAGTATGCCTATGCCTCCCGCCTGGCTGCGGGCTTTGCCTATCTGGCCACCATGGAGAACGAGAAATACACTTTGTCGCGTTTCTGCCACCGCTTCTATCCCGGAGAGCCCAAGCGAGGGAGGAGGAACCTGATCTCATCCATTGCCATGCTTGATGATACTCTGCCCCGGGGAAGAACCAACCTGAAGCTGGTCTCAGAGCTTTTTGCCTCCCAGATCAAGACCACCAGCCTGGTGGTGCTGATATCCGACCTCCTGGAGGATACCGAGGATGTGATAACCAGCATCTTACGCCTCTCCCGGCATGAGCTGGTGGTCATTCAGGTCCTCTCCCCGGATGAGATGGAGATGGGATTCGGCGGGGATGTGAAGTTCGTGGACATGGAGAGCGGCCTTTCCGTCATCACCCGGGTGACTGAGGGAGAGCGGGCGGACTACCAGACGAAGCTGACAGAGCATAACGAAAAGATCAGAGAGGCATGCGACCAGGTCGGTGCGAACTATTTCCTCTTCCAGACGGACCGGCCGATATTCGATGCATTCTCTGAGATGCTCACCAGAGCGGTGGTCTGGAAGACATGAAATCAAATAACAATACCATTAAGCTCAATTACGGCCAGGGTTGCCTCGATCTTCTTGCAGGTGAGGAGGCAAAGGTCGTCCTTCCCCAGGAGCTTCCGCCAGCCGGCCCCGGGGAGGTCGAGAGATCCTTAGACCAGGGGGTGGGAAGGAGGCTGGAGGATTTTACAGGGGCAAGGTCGGCCTCCATTCTGGTCAGCGATATCACCCGCCCTGCTCCCAGCCACCTCATGCTTCCTCCGCTTGTCAAGAGGATCCGGGAGCTGGGTATCAGGAGTCTGTTTGTTGTCTTCGCTCTGGGCACCCATCGAAGGATGACCGTTGCCGAGGAGGAGTATCTCTTAAAGGACTGCATTTGCTTGCCTCATGTTCAGCACGACTCCAAAGGCTGCGTTCCCCTGGGATGGACTGAGCGGGGAACTCCGGTGGAGGTTCTGGAGGCGGTCGCCTCCTCTGACCTGATAGTGGCTACGGGAAATATCGAGTATCACTATTATGCCGGCTTCAGCGGCGGGGCAAAGGCCATTCTCCCCGGGGTTAGCTCCGAGCCCTCTGTGGTCAGGAATCACGAGCTGATGAGGGATCCTGCGGCAACTACCGGGAACCTGAAAAGCCCCGTCCGCCTGGATATGGAGGATGCTGCCCGAATCGCGGATCTGGATTTCATACTTAACACTGTCTTGAATAGCCAAAAAGAGATCGTCCTGTCAACTGCTGGAGACTTCATAAAGGCGCATAGAGTGGGGGCGGCGGCAGTTGACCGGATGTATCGCCGTTATGTGGAGCCGGCGGAGATCGTAGTCAGCTGCGCTGGAGGCAGGCCCAAGGACCTCAATTTATTCCAGGCCCAGAAGGCTTTGGACAATGCCAAGAATGCCGCCCTGCCCGGAGGCACCATCATCCTCTTGGCGGAATGTTGCGAGGGGCTGGGCCATCCGGTATTCGAGCGCTGGGCCTGCGAGGCCTCATCTGCCGAGGACTGCTGGGAGCGGTTTGGCAGGGAGTACGAGTTTGGAGGGCACAAGGCGGCCTTCCTGGCCAGAGAGTCGATGGAGCACCATCTAATTCTGGTCTCCTCCATGCCCAGGGATAAAGTCGAGATGTGCTTCATGAATCCGGCAAAGACGCTGGAAGAGGCTTTGACCATGGCCAAAGCGAGGCAGGGCAAGGATGCGAGGATGCTGGTCATGCCTTACGGGAACCTGACCCTGGCGGTGGGGAAATAGAATAGGGCTGCAAATTTCAACTGATTGAACTATCTATTTCATCAAAAAATTATATCCCCATATAGTTTAAAATGTTTGCAAATTTTTAGATTATCTGCTGCGAAAAAAATAAATGGCCCTTTTCAGATCTGGTGGCAATGAGCCATCAGGAAGATGTCAGGTTTCATGATCTATTTCTTGACCTTCCTGTGCTTTACGAGCGGCTTGAGCTATTTTGCTTCTTTTCTTCTTGATTATGAGATATTTTACTATTAATCGGATCAGGCGCATCGAAGGATGGAAGGGATAAAATAGGAATTCGTTTGCTCTATTACCGTTCAAGTAAGAGGTCGGGAAAGATGCCGAAGCGTGAAGATATAAAAAAGATCATGATCATCGGGTCTGGCCCTATCGTAATCGGGCAGGCCTGCGAATTCGATTACTCTGGCACCCAGGCCTGCAAGGCGCTAAAATTCCTGGGATACAAAATAGTCCTTGTCAACTCCAATCCGGCCACCATTATGACCGATCCGGGCATGGCCGATGCCACCTATATTGAGCCGCTCAATATCGAGAGGCTGGCCCAGATCATCGAAAAGGAGCGGCCTGATGCCCTGCTGCCGAACCTGGGCGGGCAGAACGGCCTCAACCTGAGCCTTGAGCTCGCCCGCGCAGGCATCCTGGACAAGTTCAATGTTATGGTCATAGGGGTGAAGCTTGATGCCATCGAGAGGGGCGAGGACAGGATCATCTTCAAGGAGACGATGAACTCCCTGGGAATCGAGGTCCCCAAGAGCACCGCGATCTATACGGTGGAGGACGCAGAAAACGTGGCCCTTGAGCTCGGCTACCCGGTTGTCGTCCGACCGGCCTACACCATGGGAGGAACCGGAGGCGGTCTGGTCTATAACGCTGAAGAGCTGAGGACCGTGGTCAGCCGGGGAATTGCCGCCAGCCTGATCGGCCAGGTGCTCATCGAGGAGTCGGTCGCAGGATGGGAGGAGCTGGAGCTGGAGGTGGTCAGGGATTCCAAGAATCATATGATCACCGTCTGCTTCATAGAGAATGTGGACGCCATGGGAGTTCATACCGGAGATTCCTTCTGTACCGCCCCCATGTTAACCATATCCCAGGAGCTTCAGGATAAGCTGCAGGACTACTCCTACCGGATCGTTGAGGCCATCAAGGTCATCGGTGGGACCAATATCCAGTTCGCCCACG
>DAIO01000025.1:0-7790 GCA_002498745.1 Methanosaeta sp. UBA533
CCCCCTATAACGCCGACTTCGATGGCGACGAGATGAACATGCATGTGCCCCAGACCGAGGAGGCCCGGGCCGAGGCTGAGATCTTGATGAGGGTGCAGGAGAACATCCTATCCCCCAGGTTCGGTGGGCCCATCATCGGCGGCATCCACGATTATGTGACCGGCTCGTTTTTGCTGACACACGGGCGAAAGCCAATTGACCGCCGGGGGGCGATGGAGCTCTTGAAGAAGTTCGATATAACCGAGCTTCCCGCACCCGAGGGAGAACTTAATGGTGAGCCCTACTGGACTGGAAAGCAGATATTCAGCCTCATCCTCCCCCGAGGCCTGGACCTGAACTTCAAGGCCGATTTCTGCTACAACTGCGATGTCTGCAAGAACGAGGAGTGCGAGAACGATGCCTACGTAGTCATCCAGGACGGCCAGCTCAAGATGGGGACCATTGACGCCAAGGCGGTAGGGGCCTTCAAGGGCAAGATAACAGACAGGATAATAAAGGAGTACAGCCCCTCCGTGGCGAGCGAGTTCCTGGACAGAATGACCCGCCTGGCCCTGAGGGGCATAATGCACGCGGGGTTTAGCTTCGGAATAGACGACGAGGACATTCCCCCTGAAGCGGTAGAGCAGATCGAAGAGACCACCCGCACTGCCAGGGAGAAGGCTCAGCAGCTCATCGAGGCCTATAATGCAGGAGAGCTCGAGCCTCTGCCCGGCCGCACCCTGGATGAGACCCTGGAGATGAGGATCATGCAGACCTTGGGCAAAGCTCGAGATACCGCCGGCAAGATCGCCGGACGCTACCTGGGCCTGGACAACTCCGGGGTGGTGATGGCGGTGAGCGGAGCCAGGGGCAGCATGCTAAACCTGACCCAAATGGCGGCCTGCGTCGGCCAGCAGTCGGTGAGAGGCGAGCGCATCATGCGCGGCTATGCTGGCAGAACCCTGCCTCACTTCCGGCGGGGAGACCTGGGAGCAGAAGCACACGGATTCGTGGAGTCCAGCTACAAGGACGGCCTGAATCCCACCGAGTTCTTCTTCCACGCCATCGG
Source organism: Methanosaeta sp. UBA533 (assembly GCA_002498745.1). GTDB lineage: Archaea > Halobacteriota > Methanosarcinia > Methanotrichales > Methanotrichaceae > Methanothrix. The sequence continues at coordinate 1,049 of DAIO01000025.1, forward strand.
CGGTCGCGAAGGTCTGGTGGATACGGCCATCAGAACATCCCAGAGCGGCTACCTGCAACGAAGGCTGGTCAACGCCCTGCAGGATCTGGAGGTCAAATATGATGGCACAGTCAAGGAGACGAGAGGGATGATCGTCCAGTTCAAGTACGGCGAGGATGGAGTTGATGCCTCCAGGAGGGACTATGCCAGCACGGATAACGTCAAGCGCATCATCAAGAACGTGCTGAAGAAGGAGTCGGCATGAGCCTATCAGAAAAGGAGATCCAGGAGAGACTGGATGGAGTCGAGCTTCCCCAAAGCATCAAAGAGTCAATTCAAAACGAGTTGAAGGGAGCAGAAATAAGCTCTGAGGAGATCGATGAGATCATATCCCAGGTGAATGCTGACTACGAGCACTCCCGGGTGGAGCCCTGCGAGGCGGTGGGCGTGGTCGCCGCCCAGTCCATAGGCGAGCCTGGCACCCAGATGACGATGCGTACCTTCCACTACGCCGGCGTGGCCGAGATCAACGTCACCCTGGGGCTCCCCCGGCTGATCGAGATCGTGGACGCAAGAAAGATCCCCTCTACCCCCACAATGACCATCAAACTGACTCCAGAGTATGCTCATGATCGTGACCTGGCCAGAGAGGTTGCCTGGGCCATAGAGTCCTCCTCCATACTTCACCTGGGATCGATTGCCACTGATCTCGCGGAGATGAATGTGATCATCGAGCTCAACCCCGGGGCCCTCGAGCAACGCAAGATCACTGCAGAGGAGGTGGCAGCAAAGCTGAAGGAAGAGACGGGCCTGGATGTGGACCAGAAGGAGAACCTCCTGGTAATGGCACCCGAAGAGCCCTCCTACCGGGAGCTGCTTCAGCTGGTGGAGAAGATAAAGAAGCTCTCCCTCAAAGGTGTGGAAGGAATCAAGAGGGTGGTGATCAGGAAGGAGGGAGACGAGTATATCCTTTATACTGAAGGCTCGTCCCTCAAGAAGGTTATGCAGTTCGAGGGAGTGGACCCCACCCGGATCAAGACCAACAATATAAGCGAGATCGGCGAGGTTCTGGGTATAGAAGCGGCCAGAAACGCCATCATCAACGAGGCCACAGACACCCTGCGCGAGCAGGGCCTAACCGTGGATGTCCGCCATATCATGCTGGTAGCGGACATCATGACTGTGGACGGAGAGCTCAAGCAGATCGGTCGACATGGCGTATCGGGTGAGAAGGCCAGCGTTCTGGCCAGAGCGGCCTTCGAGGTCACTGTCAATCACATCCTGGATGCTGCCGTGAGAGGAGATGTAGACGATCTCAAGGGTGTTACGGAAAACGTCATCGTGGGCCAGCCGATACAGCTCGGCACCGGAGACGTGACGCTGGTAGCAAGCAAGAGGTAATAACGATGATCAATGTAGATAGAGCGTTAAGAAGTTCCATCAGAACTGGAAATGTGATGCTAGGATCGAATAGGACCATTGAAGCAGGACTTGGCGGACAGGCAAAGCTCATAGTCTATGCCCTCGACTGCCCTGCAGACGTGCGGATGCAGCTGGAGACCATGGACCTGCCGGTCTACGGTTATCAGGGAATGGGCAAGGACCTCGGATCTGCCTGCGGAAAACCTTTCTCCGTGGCTGCATTGGCCATCATCGAGCCAGGCGACTCGGAGATAATGGCACTGCAGCGTGAGATCCGGGGTGTTGAGGCATGAGTGAGTTCAAGCTCACCACAGAAGGAATAAGATATATAGCTCTGTTTGAGAGCCTCACGGGAGGCATGGCAAGGGACTGTGTGGTAGACGAGGAGAACGAGAGGATCATCTTCGTCATCAAGAAAGGAGATATGGGCGCCGCCATAGGCCGAAAAGGCTCGAACATCAACCGGGTCAAGAAATCGGTCGGCAAGCAGATAGAAATCGTGGAGTATAGCGAGGACGTTAAAGAGTTCCTGGAAAACCTCTTCCAGCCCGCGGCCATCAAGAACGTCATGGTCGTGAACAAGAATAGTAAGCGATTGGCTTATGTAGAGGTAGCAAATAAGGACAAGGGCATTGCCATCGGCAGGGATGGTCGCAATATACTCAAAGCCAAGATGCTTGCACAGAGGCACCATGGCGTTGATGATATCATAATTCAATGACGATGATTTATTCAAGGTGAAATGAATGGGAAATGGAATCTATGCAGCCAGGAAACTGGAGAGTGATAGGAAGACAATGAGGTGGAGCCATCCCAAGTTTATCCGCAGGATGTCAGGGAGCAAGATAAAGGCTGACCCCCTGGGTGGAGCGCCCATGGGAAGGGGTATTGTCCTGGAGAAGGTCGGAATTGAGGCCAAACAGCCCAACTCGGCCATAAGAAAGGCAGTGCGCATTCAGCTCATTAAAAACGGCCGTCAGGTTACGGCTTTTGCCCCGGGCGATGGAGCCATCGGATTTATAGATGAGCACGATGAGGTCCTGGTAGACCGCATCGGCGGACGTCAGGGCCGATCCATGGGAGATATCCCTGGAGTCAGATTCAAGGTCATCGCTGTCAATAACGTATCCCTAGAGGAGCTTGTGCGGGGCAGGAAAGAGAAGCCGGTGAGGTGATCGACATGAAGGTATTCGGCAAATGGGAGAATATTGAGACAGAGGTCCTGGATCCCGGAGTAAGAGGATACATGAACCTTGCGCCAAAAGCGGTCATGCACTCCGGCGGAAAGCATGCAAAGCAGCAGTTCAAGAAGTCTGAGCAGCATATCGTCGAGCGTCTGGTCAATAAGATGATGCGCAAGGAGAAGAACACCGGCAAGAAGCTCAAGGCTTATGCCATAGTGGAAGGGGCCTTTGACATCATCGCCAAGAGGACCAAGGAGAATCCCCTTACCGTTCTGGGCCAGGCCATTGCCAACGCCGGGCCGCGGGAAGAGGTAGTGCGCCTCAAGTACGGCGGCATAACTGTGCCCAAAGCAGTGGACACCGCCCCTCAGAGAAGGGTGGACACCGCACTGATGTTTATCGCCAAGGGCGCTCACGCTGCCTCATTCAAGAAGACCAAGACTGCAGAGGCGGCCCTGGCCGATGAGATCATCGCTGCTGCTAACCGCGATGTTAAGAGCTACGCCATAAACCACAAGGACAGCGTGGAGCGCGTGGCCAAAGCAGCAAGATAAGAACGGCTACATATTGAGAAGGATAGGCGCTGGCCAATCAGGCACATAGCGCCTATAATCTGTTTTTATGAACATGACCATGAAGTCCTGGGATAGTGACTACTCTATCCGGGGTCGGCTCTGGGGAGGCAGCGTCCGCAACCTGCCCAATCTGCCCGCTGGTACCTGTGTCCTGGAGCTGGGCTGCGGAGACGGCAAGACCCTCTCCGCTATGTCTCGCGGCTGGAGGATCGCTGCCCTGGACATATCTCTTCCTGCCCTGCGCCTGTGCAGTAGATCCCATCCCCAATCCGATCTGATCCTGGCCAATGCTGAAAGACTCCCATTCAAAAGTGAGAGATTCGACGGCGTATTCGCCTACCATGTGGCCGGCCACCTCTTCCTGCCAGGACGCAGGGCCCTGGCCAGCGAGGTTTCGAGGGTGCTCAAATCCGGTGGAAAGCTGTTCTTTCGAGAGTTTGGATGGCTCGATATGCGTATGGGCGAAGGCCAGGAGGTGGAAGAGGCTACATTTCTGCGGGGGGCAGGGATAATCACCCATTACTTCACTGAATCTGAGACCAGTGAGCTATTCTGCCGGCTGGTGCCCGCCTCGATCGAGAGCAACTGCTGGAAGATGCGAGTGAGAGGAAGGGATCTGGTTCGATCCCAGATAGAAGCGATCTTTCTTAAGGGCTGAATGATATTAGCCGGTATGAGGCCACCAGCCGGCAGGACTTCAGCCGAGAGATAGCCAGGTTCGTGGGAAACCAGGGAGTCACCAACATTCTCTTCTACATGTTCATCCTTTTAATATCAGCCTTCGTCATAGCCAATACGACGATAATGGTGGTGAGCAAACGGAGACGGGAGATAGGCATACTAATGGCCATGGGGGCGAAAAGGCGCTCCATACTGATGATATCCTTGCTGGAGAACATGCTCATCAGCCTGCCGGCAGAGGTCCTGGGGGCGGTTTTAGGCTATGCTGCTGCCCAGGCGATAACTCTTCTCCCCCTGAATGTGACAAGCGCAGCAGCAGGAGATGGGATCTCTATTGCTGCCAGGCCAGAGTACTTCGCCATAGCCCTGGCCTTCGCCCTGTCCCTCAACTTCATCTCCGGGCTCTATCCAGCATACTCAGCGGCACGGCTCGACCCGGTGGAGGCGATTGGCAGTGAATAACAGGGATGATGACATAATTGTGCTGAAGGATCTATCCAAGATCTATGGAAACGGGGTGGAGGTCCGCGCCCTGGACGGGGTAAGCGTGAGGATTTTGGCAGGAGAGTTCGTGGCCATCGTCGGCCCAAGCGGCAGCGGCAAAAGCACCCTGCTCAATATGATCGGCCTCTTGGATACCCCGAGCTCCGGCCATATCTTCCTCAAGGGGATCGATGTCAGTCGAGCCAGCCCGGATGAACGCGCCCGTCTGCGAAACCAGGAGCTTGGATTCGTCTTTCAGTACCATCATCTGATCCCGGAGTTCACCGCCGTGGAGAATGTGATGATGCCCATGCTCATCGCCAATAAGAGCAAGTCCGAGGCCCATAAACGGGGAGAGGAGCTGCTCAGAGCCGTCGGCCTGGGAGACCGATTGCACAGCCGGCCCAATCAGCTATCCGGCGGCCAGAACCAGCGGGTAGCAGTTGCCCGGGCCCTGGCCAATAATCCCTCCATCGTCATAGGCGATGAGCTGACTGGAAACCTGGACACCAAATCCTCTGAGCTCATATACAATCTGCTTCGAGAGCTGAACCAGAAGATCAACCAGACATTCATTCTGGTGACCCATGACATGACCCTGGCGGAGAAGACAGATCGCATATTGAGGATCGTGGATGGGAAGATCGTATGCGAGATGAGGCGAAAGGATGACGGCTTTGTTGCCAGCGATCTGTGCGAGATGGGCGATGGGCAAAATTGATAAGCTTAAAGGCTTGAAAGGAGGCCGAGGTATTATATGAGTAGACAATTAATATATTTTGCAGGCGTCCTCCTGCTGATGATGACTGCGGTCCTGGCCGTCTCTGCTCAGGATAACTCCCTGAACGCCACCCTTCTGAACAACACTACATTAAACAATACAACCATAAATCTATCCGCCAATCAGACCATCAATATGAGTGCAAACGAGACAGTAGCGCTCCAGAATGAGACTGCTCTCCTTCCTATACAGACCAGTCCCTTAAATGATACAGTAGCTGTTGAGAATGAGACCATTCCAGCTGTGGTTGATGCCATGCCCGCGGTGAATGAGACGGTAGCAGCGACAGTTGAGACCGCCCAGACAATAGTACCAGCAACCAGTATGCTCGGCAAGATGGAGACTGAACAGGCCCAGCCAATAATGCTCGGCTTGACGGCGAAACCGACTTTTGTCGTCGGCAGCGGCCTTACCGCCAGTGAAGGCGCGCAGGTGGGCAGCACCAAGGCCAGGACAACATTCTCATTAGGCTCCGTCGCCAAGTCGATGATCACCCTTTGAATTGGATAGCCTGTAGACAGATCTTCTCCCTGAAGCATCTCAGGCTCTGCGAATGCCTAATTATGACGGGGACTGCATCGATAGGCTCCTTTTTTTGTTGCAGTCCAGCTCTTTTTTATCTCAAAAGTGCCTTCCTCTGCCAAAGGTCCAGCCAGACGCTGCCCTGGTCGATAGACTTTTATGGACAATGGCCCTCTCGATGGGGAAAGGTGTTCCTCTTGATGGGAATCAATGAGATGGGTTTCGAGGTCTTCGAGGAGATGCTCGACTATGGAGATGAGCTGCAAATAGAGGTCTATGAGCTTGAGAATGGCACAGTGGTCATAGATGCAGGAGTGAAAGCCCAGGGCGGGATAGGAGCCGGCATCTACCTCTCCCGCCTGTGCATGAGCGACCTGGCCGACATCCAGCTCGCTCCCTGCGATATAGGCGGAATTCTTCTCCCAGGAGTGCAGGTGGCCACGGACTATCCGGCGGTATCCTGTATGGCCTCCCAGTGCGCCATGTGGCAGATCAAGGCAGACAAGTACTTCGCCATGGGCAGCGGACCGGCAAGGGTTCTGGCGGGAAAAACCAGGGATCTGTATGAGAAGATAGGATTTGAGGAGTTCTCTGATATCGGGGTCATCGTCCTGGAGTCGAACAAGCTGCCGGATGAGAAGGTTTCGGCATCGATTGCCCAGAAGTGCGGAATCGATCCCGCTGACCTGAGAATTGCCATTGCCCCCACGGACTCCGTGGCCGGCCTGGTGCAGGTATCAGCGCGGGTGGTGGAGACCGGCCTGCACAAGCTTTTCACCATGGGCTTTGACATAAACACCATCAAGAGCGGCTGGGGGAGAGCGCCCATCTCGCCCATCACCGGAGACGCGACCAATTGCATGGGCTCCTCCAATGATGCCATAATCTACGGCGGAGAGACCTATTACACCCTCCTCTATGAGGACACTGAAGAGCTGCAGAGGTATCTGAAGGGCATGCCTTCCTCGGCATCCCGGGACTGGGGAGCGCCTTTCTACCAGACATTCAAGGCAGCTGGTTTTGATTTCTTCAAGGTGGACCATAATGTCTTTGCACCGGCCAAAGTGGTGATGAATGAGATCAAGTCGCGACGGACTTTCGTATGCGGCAAGACC
>DAIO01000184.1:0-8073 GCA_002498745.1 Methanosaeta sp. UBA533
GGCTTAACCGATGACACATGAATTGATGCCCAATGCTTGCTGGCTAGCCGGCACATCGGGACCTTTGAGGTCGATCGTATCGCCTGGTGCTACCGGCTGCTGCAGAACGGGCGTACAGCCTGCACTCGGAGGTGCTACAGTCTGAGGTGCTGCATCCTGAGCTGCTGCATTCGAAATTATACTTGCCAGGCCTATTAACAGCAAAAAGGCCCACTTCCAATTAGATTTGATCATGAAGTTATCACCTTAAATAAAATAGGTAACTATGGTATTTATAGATTACCACACTATTTAATCCGATAGCGTATACAGATAGCAAAAACCATATCATATCATAATAGAAGGTATAAATATCATAATGTTAATTTAAAAAAGTGGTTGACCAAAACAAATATTAGTATGAAAGATCAATTATAGCTACATCAAATTCCAGAGAATCAAATATTGTTGTGAACTAATTTATATAAAAGTGAGGCGAAGCAATGAAAAAGATAAACAAAGCTGCAATTATGGTATTCCTATTTGCCATAGCATTGTCAGGCATAACATGCCCAAGCCTGTGCCAAGAGAGTCCTGTAGTGAGCATCATAGTAGATGCGGATATACCATCAAATCCCTCCTCAGAAGAGGTCAAAGCAGCGGGAGGTTCTCTGATAAATCTGATCAATGAGATAGATCCCTATAATCGAAATGTCACCATCTTTGTAAGCGGGGAGATGGCCACAGTCTATCGTTTGAGGATCACATCTCTGGGAACCTTGAGCAACCACGAGCTTGCTCTCTATGGAAATAACACCGGAGAGAATCTGTCCTCGTTCTCGGCCGCTGTACAAGAAGAAATCTTAAAGAATGCGAACAAACGCCTGTATAGCTGCTATGTATGCGGAGGCAAGCATGTTGATATCAAGGGCTTCCGACCGCAGGGCTTTGAGCAAAATGAGCATACGCTGCGAGCCCTGGAGAACTTAAGCATTATCTACAATGCCGGATTCCAGCAGGGCTTGATCTACATGCCTGGTCATGAGAATGATTCCTGGCCATATCTTATTGAAGGCTCCAATATATACGCGGTTCCGATCAGCACGACAGACGTGAATGGAGAAAAAGCGGTTCTCTACGACAAATACATTAGGGATGAGATGGGCCTCAGCAGCTCGCAATGGCAGGACCTATTGCAGTCCCAGTTCGACGAGAATGCCAAGGCAGGAGCGCCCACAGTCGTCATCTTCAGCAACCTGGTCTCAGGAGATGGAGATTTCCTTGATGCCTATAGTAATTTCCTTAATTATGCCGAGTCCCAGGGCGCTAGATTCTTGACCACATTCCAGCTGGTTGATATGACTGCAGCAAAGAATTTGGCCAGCTCTATTCCAGAGCTCGAAAAAGCACGGAAAGGCGCGGAAGATGTAAGTCCCGATGAAAAGGGGGCCATTGCGGATTGCCCGACCTGCGACGAAGCATCCAGTGAAAAAGGCGCATCGATTATCAGCTTCAGCATCAGGAAAAACGAAACATGCATAAACTGCACCCAGAATTCCACGAATTTCACAGAGGTGGTGTAGGTATCTTGTCTAAAATTGCAGTTTAAAAATCGAAACCAAATGGCAAAAAAATTAGTTTAGCTGCAGCCGCAGCCTCCGCCATGATCATGGTCGCATCCTCCATGATCGTGGTCACAGCTGTCATGATCATGATCGCATGTTCCGGCATTGTCACAGGAGCTGCAACCGGAAGGTTCGTCCTCTGGGCCGCGAATAATAAATCCAGTTCCACGATCATCATCAACATAATCGATGATAGTCTCTGCTAAAAGCTCTGCATCCTTGGGCTCCATGTGGATTTTAATTCCCCTGCTCTCAAATATGACATCGTCCTTCTCCGCGTCGCCTAAAGTCATGCCATAGTTCGCGCCAGATGGATCGACTGCCGCCAGGAACATCCTTATGACCTTATCCTCCACCACCTTGCTTTTGAGCATATCAGCCGCTTCTTTTGTAATCTCAATCATGAATAGCACTCCAAACAATATCTGCACAAAACTGATATTTAAAGGTAGCATGCATCTGCAATTGGAGCCTGGAAATCGGAGCATAGGATAGAGGATTTATCATAGAGCAGTTGTATGTGACAATCATGGGCGTTGATTTAGGGGAGCTGCTAAAGAGAAAGCAGATAGAGATTAAGGATCTGTCCGGCAGATGGGTGGCGATAGATGCCTTCAACACCCTCTATCAGTTTTTATCCATCATCCGGCAGAGGGATGGTACCCCTCTCATGGACCGCCAGGGAAGGGTGACCTCTCATCTCTCTGGCCTATTGTATCGCACCACAAACCTGATTGAGGCAGGGGTGAAGGTAGCCTTTGTCTTCGATGGCGAGGCCCCAACCTTCAAGGCCGTCACCCTGGCTGAGAGGTCAGAGACAAGGGATAAAGCGGCGTGGGCCTGGGAGGAGGCTCGAGCAGCCGGTGAAGACGGATTCAAATATGCTCAGGCGGCTTCACGGATCAACTCTGAGATACTCGAGGACGGGAGAAGGCTCATCCTGGCCATGGGGCTGCCGGTAATCCAGGCCCCATCAGAGGGCGAGGCCCAGGCGGCTTATATGGCCGCTCGAGGCGATGTGGACTATGCCGGCAGCCAGGATTACGACTCCCTTCTCTTTGGAGCGCCCCTGGTGGTGCGCAATCTGGCCATTACCGGCAAGAGAAAGCTGCCTCGAAAGAACATTTATGTGGATGTGGAGCCGGAGGTGATCAACCTGGAAGAGGGACTGGCGAACCTTGGAATCACCCACAAGCAGCTGGTGGAGATCGGCATCATGTGCGGCACCGATTTCAATTCCGGCCTGGAGAGAGTGGGTCCCAAGACCGCTCTAAAGCTCATTCGGGAGAAAGGAGATCTGGAGAGCATCCTGGCGGACAGAGATGATAAGATCGAGGACTTCGAGAAGATCAGAGAGTTCTTCCTCCATCCTCCTGTCACTGATGACTATAAGATCGCCCTGAAAAAGCCCGTGTCAGAAGAGATCATCTCCTTTTTGGTGGAGGAGAGGGACTTTGATCCCGATAGGGTGGAGAAGACCGCCAAAAGGCTAGAGGAGGTCTACAGGAGTGGACAGAGCACTCTTGACCACTGGTTCTGAATTTATCGATTTCGGCTATGAGCTTGACCTCAATCTAGCCGTGCAGTTGATCAAGAAGAGTGGTGCGGCGCGAGTAGGCCTGCAGGCTCCCGAGGGGCTGAAGAGGGCTACGCCAATAGTAGCGGCCCGGATCGCAGAGGAGACCGGGGCAGAGGTGATCATCTCCGGGGACCCCTGCTTTGGGGCCTGCGATGTGGACACGAGGCTCTCGGGAGAGGTGGATCTGATGCTCCATCTGGGCCATGCTGGCATTGGAGAGGAGCCGGAGAAGGTCATCTTCCTGGAAGCCAGGATGAATGAGGACCTCAGAGGCGTGGCGGAAAAGGCTATCGGAAAGCTCAAATCAAAGAGGGTGGGGGTCAGCACTACTGTTCAGCATGTCCATAAGCTCGATGGAGCGCTGGAGGTCCTGGCCGAGCACGGAATCGAGGGCCTTTTGGGTCCGGCTTCAGGAAGGATTAAGTATCCTGGACAGGTCCTGGGATGCTGCTATGCCTCTGCCAGGGCGCTTGATGTGGACGAGTATCTCTTCATAGGCACGGGACAGTTTCATCCCCTGGGGATCGCCCTGGCCACGGGAAAGAGGGTGCTGGCAGCAGATCCTGTAACATGCGAGATCTTAGAGATCGATCCGGATCCCATGCTGCGCAGGCGCTTTGCAGCCATCACCAGAGCTGCCGATGTCAAGAGCTTTGCCGTTCTCGTCTCCAAAAAGTCCGGCCAGAAGAGGATGGAGCTGGCAAGAAGGATGATGGCCCTGGGCGAGGCCCGAGGTCGGGAGATGTTTCTGGTCTATCTGGACAACATCGAGCCGGACAGGCTGCTCAATCTGGGGGCCCGAGCGGCAGTCTCTACCGCCTGCCCCAGAGTGGCATTGGATGATGCCGCCAAGTATAGTATCCCCATCCTCACCCCGCCGGAGTTCGAGGTGCTGGTGGGGAAGAGGGAGTGGGAGGACTACCTGTTTGATGAGATTGATGATATTAAATGGCCAGGAGAAACCTAAGCAAACTCATTGAGGTTCAAAACCCAAGGATGCAACAGAGCTTCATCTCCGTAGCAGCGCGGAGACCCCGTCCTTAAGGGTGGGGAGGAGCACATGCTTGTCACCTCTTAAGTTTTGACCGCAAAGTATATAGATTCTAATCACCTACATATATGATGTGCTTAGGACAATTACATTCAAGCTAAGGTTGACTAACCAGGATTGCAGAACTCTCCTCGATACGATGAGAGCTTACGCCATTGCGTTCTCCATCTCCGCAAAATGGGGATATGATAACCAGTCTTGGAACAGGGTAGATAATCACAATGCAACCTACAAGCTTGCTCGTCAAAGCATTCCCGACCTTCCTTCCTCTCTGGTACAGGGTGCGAGGGATTGTGCTTGCGAAGCTCTGAAAGCAGTCAAATGCGAAACGCTTCCAGAACGAAAGCCGCTCTCGGCAATGAGGTACAACCAACGAGTTATCACTGTGAATCTGATCCACGGTTTGGCATCAATTGCCAGTACCAACGGAAGAATCAAGGCTACCTTCTTTGTTCCTTCGCATTACAGAGACTATCTTAGCTGGACTATCAAGTCCTCGACGATCTCTTATGATCGCAGAAACAAAACATTCTATCTGCATGTTTCTCTGGAACACAACGATCCTGAGAAGGTCGCTAATCTTGAAGTTCTTGGAATAGATCGCGGAATAGTAAATATTGCAGTCTGCTCGGATAACACGTTTTACAACTCAAAGAAGATCAAGAATAGGCGTGCTCGATATGCCTATCTTCGAAAAGAGTTGCAGTCCAAAGGCACCAAATCGGCCAAACGCAAGCTTAAGCGAATGTCTGGTGAGGAAAGACGGTTTGTGACTGATGTCAATCACTGCATATCCAAGCAGATTGTGAACTCGGAATACACTGTATTTGCTCTTGAAGATCTGAGCAAGATTCGAGTTCAGAAGCGAAGGGGCAAAGAGTTCGACCGCAAGCTCAATAACTGGTCTTTCTACCAACTTGAGCAGTTTCTCGGTTACAAGGCTGAAGCTCTTGGAAAGCATGTTCTGCTTGTGGATGCCAGATACACTTCTCAGAAGTGCTCTAACTGCGGGCATACTTATAAAGGGAACCGCGAAGGTTCTGCTTTCCGTTGTCGTAAATGTGGCTTTGAACTCCATGCCGACCTCAACGCTTCTCGAAATATAGCTCAGGCGGGTATATCTTGCCTGAGTAGGCTGCCAAGTCAACCAGCTAAATGCGACACAACATCATCGTAGTCGCAAGCCCCGTCCTTCAGGGCGGGGTAGTTGACCAAAGCTTCTTGACCCTGAAGTCTATCACCACATTGAGCCTGTGAGGGGCATAGCTTCTCACAATGCTTTCGTAGAGCACCTCTATATCCGCTCTCATCTTCTCCGCCGCCTCCTTTATCAGCAATTCGTCCCGGTAGAGATCGTCCTCAGGAGAAACGCAGTAGTAGTGGACGATCCCTCCCGGCTTTGCCGCCCCGATGGCCGCAGGCAGGAAAAGGGATGCACTATGGGGGAGGTTCATGATAACATGATCCGCTGCATTCTGGTATCGCAGTGCGATCTCATTTGCATCTCCCTCCAGGATATCGATGTTCTCCACCTTATTCAGCCGGGCGTTCTCTCGCAGATATTGAACAGCTACCGGATTCTTGTCCATGGCCACCACCCACCTGCATCTCTTGGCCATGAGAATGGAGAACGGCCCCACCCCGGCGAACATGTCCAGGACGACGTCAGTGGGCCCGACCAGGCTCGCTATCCTCAGCCTCTCCGTTCCCAGGCGGGGGGTGAAGTAGGCTCCCTCCAGGTCTATACGATAGCGCAGCCCGTGCTCCTTATGGGTGGTGGTGGTTCTCTCCTCCCCTGCTACATGCCGATAGCGACGGGTGCGGTACTCCCCTTCCACATCAGAGATGGGTGCAATCACCGTCTTGATGCTCTTGCTGGAGGACATAAGGGCTGAGGCAACCCTCTCTGCCTCTCCCTCCGCCAAATCCTCAATCATGGCGATATCGCCCACGATCTCAAAGCTTGGTCTAAAGCCCAGAATGTCCTCTGGGCTCAGGATCATCTCCTCGGGCTGAAAGCTGAAATTCACAATAGCAAAATCCCCTATCAGACGCAGCTTTTCTGTTTCCTTTTCGGACAGCTCCTGCACAGGCAGATAGATATGGGACCCATCCGAGCAAATCTTTCGGCCAGGGTCGAATGCCTTCAAATCCACCAGAGCCCGCCTGAATCGCTCGCCATTCTTTCGCTCAACTTTTATCCCCAGGGATTCGTCCGCCATTAGAGAGCGATAGAGCCGCACTGTTAATATGTCTATCCTGAAAAATGCATGTTTCCTGAGGACCTTGGATGCGTCCATGCTCCACATCAGTCTTTGTCCTGCAGCAGAGTTCGATACAGCTCCCTACCCAAAACTTTTTCTCATCAGCGAGACCATTATCGCCATGAATGAAACTCAAGGTTATCATCACCGGCCCAAAAGTCCATGAAGGTGATGTAATGAGGGCTGGTGAGTATGCTCAAATCTGCACAGCCTTGCAGCTGAACAAGGCAATCCCTATCCTGCTTAAGATCCAAGATAATACCAATGCCACACCACAGATCCTGGAAGAGGTCAAAGGCTTGAGAGAGGACCTCCAGCCAGGATTTGCCATGCAGTTCCAACAAGTGCAATCGGACGTTAGAGCTATAAAAGAGAGACTGGGTATGCGCTGAAATCAATACATGCAATTATTTTCATTGCGGAAAAGTGCCTTTTTCCTGATCCTCTTTCGAAAGCCTTCTTCCCAGCTTTCCTGGCCTAACTGAGAGGGGGTCGACAGAGTTTGGCGGCACGGATTGTTTGAGGTTTTCTGCTCTTTCTCATAAGAGGAATTCATATCATATCATTCTTCAGCTTTCACTGATCAGCCTTTGCCTTCGTCGTCATGAGGTCAGGCGTGTGGCAAGGCTGGACATAAAGGACCTTGCCACCAGGGGATTGGTCATGTGTAAAGGAAGCCCCATCTCCGCCACCACTTGCCGACACAGCTCCATGGGATCGATCTCTGCGGGTGAGCCCATTCCATTTGCAGCTCTCAGAACGGCCTTGTGGATCTGCTGCAGATATTCCAGGCCCCGGTCCATGACCCGATAGGCCTCCTCACCTGCACGTGGTTCGTCCCAGGCCGACAGGAGGTACCCGATTCCCTCAATCCTCTTCAGCCTCTGGATGGATTGGACCGATGCCAGGATGTCCTGATAGATGGGCATGTCCCCAGGAATGGGAATGGCGTCCGCTGAGAAGAGGGCTCTTTCCTCCGCACACCAGAGGGATACGGAGCCCGGGGAGTGGCCGGGAGTGTGGATCACCTGCAGGGTAAAGCCGCCCAGATCGACGAGGTCGCCGTCCAATAACGTATGGTCCACATGCACTGATCCCTCCACCAGTGATTTGAAGCCGGGAACGGGGCGCTCTTTGCCCTGTAGCTCGACATCTTCTATCCAGGCCTTCTCCAGAGAGTGAGCGGCAACCTGGCAGCCGGACAGGCTCTTGATCCTCCTGGCTGCCCCGATGTGATCGGGATGAGAATGGGTGAGAATGACCGTTGAGATCTCCTCCGTGCCGTGGCCGGTCTCATTCAGATAACCAAGAATTAAATTCTCAGATGAAGCCACAGCTGAGTCGATAAGAGCTATCTTTTTGCCATATATGAGATAGCAATAGACAAACCTGGGAAGCTTCTGGCCGGAAGGATCCGTTATCTGAAATGGGATTTTTAAGGCGTGAATGTGATCTGTTATCTTCAATCTGGTCCCCCAATGGGGTCTTTCTTATGCGAGATAATAATTGCTTTGGTCTTACGGTTTCTTATCTCTTGATGATGGATTCCAAGCAGGTCTGTTTCCAGAGAGCAGA
>DAIO01000171.1:0-18345 GCA_002498745.1 Methanosaeta sp. UBA533
CCGAAGGGAGCAAAGGTATCAAAGCTCTTGGCCCGGGTCCATTGAGTATCTCTTTGCTGCAGATCGCGAGCAGTAACATCATTAAAGCAGGTGTATCCCAGGATATGACCTTCTGCTTCATCTGCCGGGATATTCCTGCCCCTCTTTCCTATCACCACCGCTAGCTCCCCTTCATAGTCCACCTGCCGGCTGGAGAGAGGATATATGATCTCGCCCCCAGGGCTCAGGGCGGCAGTAGGGGGCTTGAGAAAGATGATGGGCTCCTCGAGCAGCGTCATCTTCAATTCCCGGGCGTGCTCCACATAGTTCAGGCCCACGCAGATTATCTTCGATGGCTGGCAGGGCGTGAGCAGCTCTACATCCTCCAGGGGAATTACCTCTCCTCCTGATACTATTCCATGCTCGATGCTGTACGAGCCGCCCCGGACGAGGCCGTCCTTCTTGAATCTGACAATCATCCTCTTTCATCCCCGTTCTTCATCGCCTTTCTTTACCCCTATGATTTTCATTCTCTGCAGGGCCCCTTGACACCTGTCGGCCCGCGCCGGTACCGGCCAAACTCGCTCTCTATAAGGCGATCAGCCCTGATCACCGGCCCTTCCACGCAGACTCTCAGCCCATCCGGATCCAGGCAGCATGATCCGCATATGCCCTCAGCGCATTTGAAGTAGCGATTGATGCAGGCCTGAGTTTTTTTGGCATGCTCTCGTGATCGGGAGATTACATCCCACATCATCAGCTCCGGGCCGCATAAATAGATCTGGTCGTAATCATCAAGGTCCAGAGCCTCAAGGCCCGCGGCCACCCGGCCGCAGATCCCGCTTGAGCCATCGTCAGTTGTGACGATCGTTTTGCCCAGCCTCTGGAACCTCTTCAGGAATATAATATCGCTACAGCAGCGATAGCCGATCAGCGATGTGACCTCCATGCCCGCATTCATGGCCTGCTCGCCCAGGAAGGCCAATGGCGCAGTTCCCACCCCGCCTCCGATGATCAGAATCCTTTCTCCCAGAAGAGTAAAACCCTTGCCAAGAGGTCCACGCAGCCCAATGCTCCTTCCCTCGCCCAGGGAATTGAGGGCCTCGGAGGCCTCGCCCACCGACTGCACGGTGATGGTATCAGGTCCAGAGAAGCTCATGGGAACCTCATCCAGTCCGCGAATCCAGACCATGGCATACTGCCCGGGATGAGGATCCAGACTCCTGTCCAGCCGGAGGGTCTTGATCAGAGGGGTTTCGGATTGGACTTCCATTATAATGGTGTCGATAGGTCTCATGAGCACCTCCCAGCCATGCCGCACAGCTCATCTAGTGTTATTGATTTCCTCTCCAGGTATGCCGACAGGCCGGATGCGATCTCCTCGAATATGCCATAGCCCTGCAAAAGGGCGGTCCCCACCTGAATAGCGGAGGCTCCTGCCATGATCATCTCCACCGCATCCTCCCAGGAGGATATTCCGCCCACCCCGATCACCGGGATCTCCAGACGGGAGGCAAGATCGTACACCGCGCGAACGGCCACCGGCTTTATGGCCCGTCCGGATAGGCCTCCGAAGCGGTTGCCCAGAATGGGATAGCCTGTCTCAATATCTATGGCCATGGCCTTCAGAGTGTTGATGGCCACAACGGCGTCAGCTCCTCCTCTCTGGGCAGCAAGCCCCAGCTCCAGGATGTCGGCGGTGTTGGGGGTTAGCTTCACCCAGACGGGAACGCTTGAGGCTGCCTTCACTGCCCCAGTCACCGATTCCACCAGATCGGGATAACGTCCCAGCTCGCTGCCGTACTTCTCGGCATGAGGGCAGGATAAATTTAGCTCCAAAGCATCAGCATCCAGGTTTCGAGAGATCTGAGCAAACTCCTCTGCGCTGGATGCGAAGATACTGGCGATGACAGGTACCCTCCCCTTTCTGGCAGCATCGATCTCGGCCTGAAAATCCTTATAAGAGGGATTGGGAAGGCCCATGGCATTGATGAGACCACAATCCACATGAACGATGCAGGGACCGGGATGGCCCGCTCTTGGCACAGAGCCAATTGACTTGGTGACGACCCCTCCTGCGCCCGCTCTTGATGCGCGGCAGAGGGACGCGCCTGTAGTGCCCAGGATGCCTGCGGCGAGAAGGACCGGATTTTTCAGGTCGAGGCCGCCAGCATGGACAGAAAGCGATGGCATAGTGGGAGATGGTAGAAAAAGGATAAAAGCATTGGGATAGGCAATACTGCAAAGATGGCAGTACTAATATGATGATTGCCGTATGATTGTTATCCCAAAATGAGAATTTAGGCCGATGTCGGAGTGGGGAGTGAATCCTGATATTCGGCCAGAGTGCTATGGACCTGATCTATCGCTTTCATCAGGTTCATTCCCTTCTCAGTCGTCTTATAGACCACGTGTGGTCCTTGGCTGGAGACTATCAGGTCGTTCTTAATGAGAAGCTGCAAATAGGGATCAGCCGTTCTGAAGTTAAGGTTTGCCTGATATACCACTTTTGTCTTGCGTGCTCCTTTTATGCAAATTCTAAGAATCTCTGAGATAATCTCATTTCTATTTCGTTTCATCGTCTTCCTCCACTCTGGTCCTAATCTCTTGCCTGTATTATAGACGATTATGTCTAATCAGAAAAAAAACTGTACTGAATTAGCTGCAATTAAAATCCTTATCATCTATCCTTAGCGTTTATTCGTGTTATAGATAATTGCTTAATGCATGCTGAGTTCAGATTTTGCGACAAAGAATTTAGCTATTGTTCCACTATTTGGATCCATCTCCCATTCTTAAGGCGTAATCGGTCCCGAATTCGGGTTGATAAGATACCTTGGGTATGCTTTTTAACTCCTTGCAGCGGAAGAATTGATATACCCTGACGTTTTCTCTCATGACACAGTGTAGCATTAGCAGCATCATACGAGCAAGATCAAATTCACCAGGGTATGAAAATGAATTACTGGCAACCGAAATTGGAGTTAATGGAAAGAAGTGAGCTGGAAGAGCTGCAGCTCAAGCGGCTCAAGAGCATCGCAGAGAAGGTCTACAATAGCGTTCCATTTTACCGCAACAAATTCAAGGAGGCAGGAGTTTCTCCAGATGATATAAAAAGCCTCAATGACCTGTTAAAGCTTCCAACCACTCGCAAGCAAAATCTCAGGGAGAACTACCCCTTTGGCCTTTTCGCTGTTCCTCTGGACGAGGTTGTGCGGGTTCATGCCTCTTCCGGAACGACGGGAAAGCCCACAGTGGTCGGCTACACCGCCAGAGACATTGAGACCTGGTCAGACCTCATGGCCAGAGACTTTGTGATGGCGGGGGTAAGAAAGGGAGACATATTCCAGAATGCGGTGAATTACGGATTCTTCACCGGCGGGCTTGGAGTTCACTATGGCATCGAGCGGATGGGTGCCATGGCCGTTCCTTCCGGTGTGGGAAATACTAGTCGCCAGCTGGAGATCATGATGGACTTCGGGGTGACCGTCCTGCACTGCACGCCCTCTTATGCCCTCTACCTGGCAGAGACCGCCAAGGCCAATGGATTGGTGGATAAACTCAAGCTGAGGATCGGCTGCTTTGGAGCTGAACCCTGGTCAGACGAGGCACGCAAAGAACTGGAGGAGGCCCTGAACATCAAAGCCTACGACTCTTATGGCCTCTCTGAGATGACTGGTCCGGGAGTAGCTTTCGAGTGCCAGGAGCAGAACGGTCTGCATATCTGGGAGGACCACTACTTGATTGAAATCCTGGATAAGAATGAGCAACCTTGTGCGCCTGGTGAGCCCGGCGAGCTGGTGGTTACCTCTCTGACCAAGGAGGCTATGCCTCTGATAAGATACCATACCGGCGACGTGACCTATATTATGGAAGAGAAATGCTCCTGTGGTCGCACCAGCAGAAAGCTGCATAGATTCCTGGGAAGAGCCGATGATATGCTCATTGTGCGGGGCATCAATGTCTTCCCCAGCCAGATCGAGGATGTCTTAGTGAGCATTCCAGAGATTGGAAACTACTTCCAGGTAGTCGTGGACAGAAAGAAGCACGGTCTGGATGAGATCAGCATTCAGGTTGAGCTGAAGGACGAGGCATTTACCGGCGAGCTGGCTGACTTAGCCCGGATCCGGAAGATCACTGAGGATAAGCTGAAGTCGGTCTTAAATGTGCGGAGCAGGATTGAACTGGTGGAGAAAGGGTCGATTCCAAGAACGGCTGGCAAGTCAAAGAAGGTTGTGGACCTGCGGGACGTCTATGCTAAGGATGAGAGGGCAAAGGGAAAGTGTTGAAAGTATAAGCTCTAAATTGCCTTCCTCTCATTTTCATCTATTTTTTCAATATTTGAATACATATCGCAGAAGGGAAGAGTTATATAGTCTATAATTCTTAATTGTTATATAGATCATCTCAATGCGCCTGTAATGCAACTGGTGTATATTGTGATGACATATGCGGCACCGGCATGTCCCTGATAGGATCGTGAGGCTGCGGCTTCAACGGCAAACCAATCTCCGGTTCCGAAATATGGCTGCAGGAGTAGATGAACATGATTGAATTTGCAGAAAAAGGGAAATCCGATTCGAAGAATGGCCAAAGCGAATTCTTTGAGCATACCTGCGGTGCTGAAGACCAGAGAGATTGCATTATGATGAAGCACATCATCATGGCAGAGATTCGCAGATCCAATGTACCTTCTTGGGTCTCAGATGAACTGGAGAAAAAGTTCGAATGTCTCGGCTGCTGGAATTCTCTTTTAAAACTCCATAAAAGCTTGCCATAAGTGAGAGTGGGCCTGCACAGTCCATTGCATTCCCATCATTTTCATAAGGCCTCCTGGAATTTCTTAAGGATCGCATCAACCCCAGAATCTCTTTGTCCGAGCATACTCCTTTTCCGCTTTAAGAATGTCCCTGTAAAACTCGATCTCGTCCTTCTGAAGCTTGCCTATCACCCTCGCTGCGGTCTCAGGTCCCAGACCCCGGCTGGCAAGGGCAATGGCAGCGGTCTTGCCATAGCTCAAGACCAGGTTTGCATTGCGAAAGACCCTCTTGGTCCTGCGCTTCTCCTCAGAGGTCTTCTTATCCCGCTTTCGGACCACTTTGATCTCATCCTCCTCCCAGGGCTTGAGAGCAGCCACCATCCTGGAACCACAAAGAGGGCACTCAGGTCGGTCGGGCACCCGTTCGACCTGACGCAAGGACTTCCATTTCTTGCAGTTCACGCAAAATAGCAGTACACGGTCGTTCATAATCCTGTTTTTGAGGAGTTTGATCACTGCAGCATCTGCATTTTCCGGTGAGGTTACATCCTTTCCGCCTCCCCGGCCGCTGGTCCCAATAGGCGAGAGGCTGCTGGTGGTCATGGCTATCGAGCCATCCCTGATCCTCACCAGAACCATCCTGGTCCGCTCGATATCCAGGCGGTCGTGATAGATCTCCCGCAAGGCCTCTCGATACATGGGGGTACCCTCGAATACTGCCAGCAGCTTTGCCATGCTAACCCTCTGATATTCAACATCCCTGGATAGGGCACCGAACTTGCGGGCCACATGGACCATCTTCCAGCGAAGGAGGGAGGTGTTCTTCAGTGTCATCTCCAGGATGGGCTGCACATAGTCCGGATCAAGATCCTCTATCAGCTTCTCGATTTCTTCCGCCAGCAACGCTTTAGGAAGGGTCAGCTCAATTCTGTAAGGATCGATCTGCAAGGCCACGCTGCTCCCAAAGCGGGCGGATAGGATGGAGGTTATAACTCTGCCCAGAGTATCATTTGTTTTGTGGCCGAAGCAGCAGTTTATGATTGCTCCCTCCCCACCGCCTTCCACTACCACCAGAGATTCGTTTGGCACAGGATGATTCTTTTCCCTCTGTCTCATTATGAGATCAACCAGCTCTCTTGTCGCCTCATCTTCCACCGGATAGCAACTCTGGAGCCACTCTTCCGCATCTTTCGCAGCCTTGCCCGACTCGAGCATCTCGCTGATCTCCCTCCGGATCCGGCCCACCTCCTGGGCCACATCAAAGGGGACGGGAATCTCCTCTCCCGTCCAGCTGGGGATCTCTCCGCTTCGCTGAATGGGAACCACCTTAATCTCCTCCTCAGCAATCTCGGTTATCTCCCAGATCTCTCCCTTGGTCACGAATGTGGCACCAGGCTGGGCGAAGCCAACCACAAATGCTTCATCCAGGGTTCCCACCGATCTGCGTCCCACTATGTCATAGACATTGTACCTCTTCTCATCCGGGATCATGGAGAGGTTCTCGATATAGTACTCCCGTGCCTTGCGAGTCCTCTGCAGGATGCCTCCATCTCGCCTAACCAGTCTGTGCTCCTCCATCTGAGAGACTACTCCCTCCAGCTCCTCCACTGTCAGGTCCCGGAAAGGATAGGCTCTGGAGACTATCTGATGGACTCTCTGGAGGCTTATATCGCCAAAATCGATCTCCAGTCCCACTATCTGATTGGCCAGGACATCCGTCGGCTTCTCATGGATCTTGATCTCCTCCAGCTTCGAGTCTGCCGCTCTCCTGGCGATGGCGCAGGCCTCAGCCACATCGTCGGGACAGGTTGCGATTATGCTCCCAGATGAGACGAGACCTATCCTATGTCCGGCTCGACCAACCCTCTGCAGCAGCCGGGAGACCTCACGGGGAGAGCTGTACTGTATGACATGATCCACATCGCCAATATCGATTCCCAGTTCCATAGAGGAAGTACAGATAAGTCCCTGCAGCTCTCCCGCTTTAAAGGCCTCCTCTGCCTCCACCCTCGCCTCCTTCGACAGGCTGCCATGATGAATCCCAATGGGCTCACCAAGCTGTCTGAACCTTGAGCCCAGAACCTCGGCCGCCTGTCTGGTGTTGACGAAGATAAGGCATTTCTTATCTTTCACCTCATCTCGGATCCAGCGGATCTGAGCAGCCAAACGGGGGTCGCACTCCAATGTGCTGGCCAGGGAATAGTCCCCTCCTTTAGGCTGAGGGCTTACCACCTGGTAGTCGCTTGCCCTTTCCACATCTGCACAGACGATCCTGTATCTTCTATTGGTTCCGACGAGCAGCCTGGCTACGGCTTCAGGGGATCCGACGGTGGCAGAGAGGCCGATGCGCTGAAAATCTCCGGCGATCTCAACAAGCCTTTCCAGGAGAACAGAGAGCTGAGAGCCGCGTTTGGATGAGGCCATCTCATGAACCTCATCCACCACTACTGTCCTGACGGTGGAGAGATTAAGGCGCAGCCTCTTTCCGGTGAGCATGACCTGCAGAGTCTCGGGGGTGGTGATCAAGAGGTCTGGTGGACTCAATGATTGCCTCCTTCTATCGCTCTGGCTGGTGTCGCCATGGCGAACCGCCACCGAGATCCCCAGGCTTTCGCCCCAGTCATGAAAGCGGCGAAGCATGTCTCTGTTCAGAGCGCGCAGGGGTGTGATGTATATCGCTTTTATTCCTTTTATGCTCTTTCCTTCGCCGGACAATATTTGGTGAAAGATGGGCAAGCTTGCAGCTTCCGTCTTCCCTGTGCCTGTGGGGGCGATGAGGAGAACGTTCTCTCCTGCTAGAATTGCTGGTATCGCCTTCTCCTGGGGGAGCGTTGGCTCGTTTATGCCCTGCTCTTTCAGTATTGCTCTGATCCGATGATGAAGCTGGTCGAAGGCGCTCACAGTCGGTTATTTCACAGAATCGGATATGAATACTTTGCGGCAAATTCGGAAGAATGCTACGTCGATGAACGACTAAGGCGTATTTATCTCTTACTAGCTGCAGGGAAGCCAGTCTGTTCCTGAAAAGCCATAAGAATCGTTGCTGCTCAGATGTATGAACCTCTCAATGCTGAGGACGCCGATTAAGTCCTCCTGCACCAGGCCATAAACCGCATGGCGGCCATAGGGACCTGATTTTACATCTTTGGACTGCCAGGCGATATGGGCCTTGCCGATAAGAGAGGAAGCAATCCTGGCCTCTAGGGTAGCATTGCCTCTGCTGCTATCATCCTTGATGCCGGATGGATGAAAAGACCTGCTATTGATCTCCGTCTCCTTTTCCAGATGGTCGAAGTCGGAGTATGACTCAGTGACGCTAGCGCCTGCATCATAGTTCTTGACGCATAGGTAGTTTGAGGTGTTCATATCGGTCATGGCCTGATAAAATGAGGCGGGCATGCCTGAAGCTGCAAGGCTTACCAGCAGAAAGGCAATGGACAATGAGGCCAGGCTCAAAAATATCAGCCTTGTGAATAAAGGTTTTCCGGATATCAGACTCATTATCCAAACCATCTTCCCGATTGAAGGATAATCATCTATTTAAGGTACATGCGTGCATTTAAAATAAAAATTGGGGTGATCGTCTCTCAGAGCGGTATGAATCCATACTCTGTGGCGATATCCCGTCCCTTCGAGCTCAGCATGAAGTCAATGAAGGCCTGCGCTCCATCTGTTGCCTTATCGTAGGTATAGAAGTACAGCTCGCGAGCCAGCTCATAGCTTCCGTCCTTGATGGTCTCTTCTGTTGGCAGAACCCCATCCAGGCTGATGGTCCCTACTGAGTCGTCCTGAACATAGGAGTATCCCAAGTATCCAATGGCCTGGTCGCTCCCGGTCAGAGCGGTTTTGATCTCTGCATTGCTGCCAGCAACGGTGCTCACGCCCGGAGTCTCCGCGGACTTATCGCCCATGATCTCCTCATTGAAGGTATCCCTGGTTCCAGAGCCTTGCTCTCTGCCTATGGCCAGTATCTCCTCATCCGGACCGCCGAGCTCCTCCCAATTTTCGATCTCGCCTGCATAAATCTCTTTGACCTGTTCATTGCTAAGGGAGGTCACGCCTGCATCATATATCTCCTGGCTGACGGCGATGACTATGCCATCATAGCCGATGAGGTTCTCCTGGAACTTGTCTCCGAACTTCTCCCGCTCCTCATCAGTGACCTCTCGAGAGGCCATGGCTATCTCGGAGTTGCCCTCGGCGATGTTTTTCATCCCCACGCCTGTGCCGCCTCCAGTGACGGTAACCCTGTAATCAGACTGCTCCGCGTTAAAGACCTCTGCCCCGCCTTCTGCAAGAGGCAGTACGGTTGTTGACCCTGAAACACGAACATCTTCCATAGCCACAACCATAGTAGTGCCGATTGCACATACGATCAAGGCTATCAATAGAGCACCAAATAGCTTTCTCATCAATTCACCGGCGGAAGCTTTGCAGGAATAATATGTAAACCTATCCAAAATAAAATATAGTATTGACCTTACCAGAGTTATCGAAACATAAACTATATAGATTTTAAATGCGCGCCAGATTTTAACTAAACGCTGATATTTTCTCTTTTCGACAGCATCTAGTTCAACAAACCATTGGCTACCGCTTTTCCCAGGTCCGTGCATCTCTCCAGGTCCTCTTTAGTGGGAAGTTGGACCGCCGTTGTTCCTGGCTCTATCACCGACATGCCAAAGGATTTCATCCGATCGATTAGGATGGGCACCCCCTCACCACTCCATCCGTATGAGCCAAAGGCAACTCCCAGCTTTCCCTTCAGGTCGAGCTTCTCCAGCTGGGCCAGGAATGGGTCCATGGTCTTGATAAGCTTGCTGTTATAGGTTGAGCCGCCCAGAACCACGGCATCGGCGTCCAAGATGTCGTCAGGCTTCGCCTGAAATACGTTTTTCAGCAGTACATCCACGCCCTCAACGCTCTTCGCTCCATTGGCAATAGCCTCTGCCATCCTCTTCGTCTTTCCAGACTGGCTGGCATAAATAATGGCAATCTTTGGCATTATAATCCCCGCAGGTCGATCATTACATATTTTATAACTAGTTAATGGTTGGATCGTTTTAAATAAAAGGATAGCATCCATAATTTTTCTACTATATTTCCCCAGCGCCCTTTTCAATATTCCCCAAGAGCTGCACCACCTTCCGGCGCAGATCCTCCAGGCTTCCTGAGTTGTCAATCCGGCAATCCGCCCTCTCCATGGCCCGGGCCAATCCCCAGCCCTTCTCCCGGCACTCCCTCTCCTCTAGAGCGGTGGCAGGATTGCTTTTTGCCTGGCCGTCAGCAGAAGCATTGCCCCCCACCTCTCCGCATCCCTTCGGATCGTCCGGCCGCCCCCTCTTCTCCAGCCGCCCCAGCCGGGCCTCTGCTGCTGCCTGGACCTCAATTAAGTAGAACTCATCTGCCTGGGATCGAAAGAACTCCGCCTCCGCTCCGGAGCGCAGACCGTCCACCACAACCAGGTCTCTTCCCGTCTTTCGAGCCATCTTTAGCGTCTTTCTGGCTATGGCCTCCGGGCCCTCCTTCTCCCGTAGGGCATTGCCTATCCGGCCCAGGTTCTGGTCGGTTGGCTCCAGGCCCAGCCGGGCAGCCTCCTGGCGGATGACATCTCCCATGACCACCACGCTCAAACCCAGCTCTCGAGCGATCTTCGAGGCCTCGCCCTTTCCCGAGCCCGGCAAGCCCACAAAACCTATGATCTTCATTATCTCCACCACTCAAGTGCTTTTGCTGACCTGGCCCGCCCATTTGATCACAGCCGGTGCCCGCACAGCGACCGGAATTCGCTGGCCTGCGGCCCGGGCCATCTCCTGCATCGCCTCCAGGGATACCGGCTCAAACCAGGGCTCGCCCTCTCTGGGATGACCCTGCTGGAGGACAAAGTGCTCCAGATGGCTATCAGGGTACTCTCCATTAAGCTTTTCCAGAATCCTGACGATCTCCTTCACCTGACTGCAGGAGGGCAATTCAGGAAAGACCGTGCACCTGGCGTCGAATGCTACGCCAAATTCATGGCAGATCTCCAGGCTCTCCCGAACCCGGGCGGCTACACCCCCTATGCCCGTGGCCATCTGGTAAGCGGGCTCATTAAGCTCCGTCTTCAAGTCTATGAATACCTTATCCACGATGCCCCCCTCCAGCAGCGTCCTCAGCCTGTCAGGGTAGAATCCCGATGTCTCAAGCCCGCAGGCCAGCTCAAGGCTCCTGGCCAGGCCAAACAGCCTATGACAGGCCTTTAGCTGCTGCAGGGGCTCGCCTCCCGAGAGGACGAAGGCTTCGACGAATGACCGGGACGATGCTCTAATAGATGCATCCTCCAGGCTGATCTGGTGGAGATTGGCCCTCAATTTTATAGCCGGAGTATGCAGGCCTTTGGTCCGGCAGACTATCCGCGATGCCAGAGCATGAAATTCGATCTCGCTCTCGCCGGTCTGAAGGGCATGATTGTGGCAGTGGGGGCAGCGAAGGGGACAGCCGCGCAGGAATACGACCAACGCCGCCTTTCCCAGCCAGTCCACTGTTGATAGAGGGACTATGCCCCCAAAGTTGACCAACAGCTCATCACCCACTTTTTTCTGGCAGAATGAGACTCATCTCTTTGCCGGCGATCCTGGTCAGCCTCTCCACAAGCTCTGACTGCTTTGACCTCATCCTCTCCTCCAGAATCAAAAGGTCCCTGCGGCTCTGCTCCAGTGCAGCCTCGAGTTTTATCAGGGCTTTCTTATCCTGAGAGATGGTGTCTTTCAGTTGAAGCGCCTCTTTGCTGCTCTCCTTCAACTGACCCTCCATTGATTTGATTTCCTCTGCCAGGCTGAAATGACGGGACCGGGCCAATTCCAGCGACCTCTTCCCGATCAGCTGGTCGATATGATCCAAGACCTTCTCCTTCTTTCGATCCTTCAACCCCAGGGTGGCCAGATGAGCGCGCAGCTCCTCCAGGGATCCGGCAATTTCATTATCCGAGACCTGAGCGGGATTGTTCATCAGCTGCAGGAAAACCTCGCCATGCTCGAGGCTGATCCTGTCGCTCGAGTTCTGCTTGGTGATCCTGCCCAGGGCCTTGGTCAGGGGAGAGATAAGGGATCTCAGCTCCTCTTCTGTCTGGATCTTCTCCCTTCTTTTCTCCTCCAGGCTCTTTTTCAGCTCTTCCGTCCTTCTGCCCAGCTCGCTTGCCGCCAGGCTCTTTATTCTCTCCTCATGATCCTTCAGCCGAACAGCAGTGCTGGCGAGCTGGTCCTCCTCTCCAGCCACCTTCTTCTTCAAGGAGTCTATGGCCACGAGCCCCTTTCCAAGCTCTTCTGCCAGCTCCTTTGAGTACCAGATCTCCTCAGACAGCTTCCTTCTCTTGCCGATCATCTCCTCCAGCTCGACCAAAGTGCGGCTGATCTGGCCCAGATCGGAGTTTATGCTCTCCAGGCTCTTGGGAAAGATAGCAGCTACATAGCGCTGCGCCCTTCCGAAGGTGGTAACCGTCCTCTCCAGGCCCTTGACCAAAGCCCAGTGGTGCTCGCTGGTGGACTGAAGATCCATTTTCCTGGGAGGATCTATCTTCTCTTCCAGCGATTCCATCTGCTTGACTACCTCACCCCGGGCTGCGAGCCCCGCCCGGAGTAGCTTTGGCGGGGTGGAAGGGTCCGGCTCGGCCGAGGCCAGTCTGGAGACGTCTAGAGAAAGCTCTTTTGCATGATCCTCAAGATGGCGATATATCCCGGAGAGGCTCTCCTCCCATCCAGCTGAGGTCTCCTTATCCTCCAGCCAGGAGATTACATCCTCCAGCCTCAGGCTCTCCCCCGCTTCCGATCCCGATCCCGAGAAGATCTTCTTCAGCCAGTTCAAGGCAGTCTCCCCTGCTTTGACCTTCTTGCCTTTGTCTTGTTTGCAGGCAGCCGTACTCCTGGAGGCTGCGCTTCGCTAGCTCCCTGATTTTTCGTAATCCCGTTCACCTCTCCCACTCCGTCTTTTCCATATCCTTTAACGGCTTCATCTGATCTCATCCCATCCATCCTCTCCTCACGAGCCAGCTGAATCAGGACCTTCTCTGCGATCTTCGGTCCAAGAAGCCTGGCGATCTCCCCCGGATCTGTGCTCTTAAGCTTCTCCCGGTTGGTTATGCCGGACTGATGGAGCTTTCTTGCCCTCACCCGTCCCACTCCCTTCAAATCCAGCAAGGATAGGAGATCCTGGCCGGCGCCATAATGGAGGCGAACCGATAGCTGCTCCGCCCTAAAAGTGATTCCCAGATCAAGGTGCTTGGACAGCTCTGCTAAAGAGTGCATCAGCCACTCTGCAGTCTCCGCAGACCGGCGGATGTCACCCGGTCCGATGCGATACCGGTCGCTTATAAGCTCCTCTTTAACCTCACCGATCCAGTCTGAGAGCATGGCAGAGGTCTTGGCCTCGCGGAGGAGATAATCATAGTTCTCCTCATTGAACAGCTCGTTCTGATTGAGATCGATGAACTCCTCCACCCAGCCGTCTGCCGACTGGATGTAGAGCAGAGCCATATCCGGGGTCATGGTTATGAGATGGATGAGGGAGAGGTCGGTGGGCTTTCTCACTGAAGCTTCTTTGCCGTTTTTCTCCTCCCGTCCCCCCTTCTCTGCCAGGTTCTCGAGCATTATGACCGCGCTCAAGGGGTCGATGTACAGCTTGGAGACCAGAGAGCCGAGCCTGGTGGGCGCAAGGTCGCCCTCCTGACTGTCCACGATCATACCGTTATCTGAAAGGAAGGTGAGGACCTTCTCCAAAGCAGCATCCAGATGCCAGGGATCCTGCTGATAAGCATAAAATGTGGTGGCAATGAACTCCTTCAGCTCCCCCTCCGTCCGAGCAAAACCGGCGGTGATGGTGGATAGGATATGAGTGCGCAGAGCGCTCTCGCTGGCCAGTTTCGACCATATCTCCTCAGGCGAGCCGTCGATATAGTGCTCCTTCAGATTACGCATCTCCGAGTCGTCCTTGGCCATGAGGAAGGATTCGCCGTAAGGGTCCAGCCCCGGCCTTCCCGCCCTGCCCGCCATCTGGCGGTACTCGATCACCGGTATGGGTACCATTCCCGAGCCGTACTCATACCTCCGGTAGCTCTTGATCAGCACCCTCCGGGCGGGCAGGTTCAGGCCGGCAGCCAGGGTCGGAGTGCTGGCGATGACCTTGATCCTGTTCTCCCGAAACCCCTGCTCAACCAGCCTGCGCTGCTCGGGCAGGAGGCCCGCATGATGAAATGCAATGCCTCTGGAGACACATGAGGCCAGGCGACGGCAGGTCTCGCTCTCTCCTGTGGCCAGAATGCTCTCCGATAGAGCCTCTGAGAGCGGCTCAGGCGGGATCAGATTGCTCAGCTTTATGGCCGCAGCTTCTGCATTCTTGCGGGAGTTCTCGAATATCAGTATCTGGGCTTCCTGAGAGAGGGTGTCTCTGACCAGGGCGATAGACTCGTCCTTCTTCTCATCCTTCTTCGCCTCAAGAGCCCTCTCTTCGTCCGAGAAGACCAGCCTGCCCCTGCAGATGACTCCCTCCTTCAGAGCTATGGGCCTCCAATCGCTGCTCACCAGCTCTGCATCCAGCCAGTCTGCCAGGTCACGGGAGTTGGCGACCGTCGCCGAAAGGCCGATGATCTGCAATCCAGGGTTAGAGCGGCGCAGCTTGGTTATGGTCATCTCCAGGGTAGGACCCCTGCCAACATCGTTTAAGAGGTGGATCTCATCGACCACCAGAACGGCTAGGTCTCGAACCCAGGAGGCACCGTTTCTCATCAATGAGTCCGCCTTCTCTGAGGTGGCGATGATGATCTGATTTCTGCCCAGGCGCTCGTCCTTCTTATCGAAGTCGCCTGTGCTTATGCCTACGCTCACGCCCAGATCTTTGAACCTCTGAAAAGAATCGAACTTCTCTGCCGCCAGGGCGCGCAGAGGGACGATGTAAAGGGAGCGTTTCGACTGCAAAGCGGCCTTGAGCATGGCCAGCTCCGCCAGGAGGGTCTTGCCCGAGGCGGTAGCCAGGGCAAGAAGCATGTTTTTGCCATCCAGAAGACCTCGTTCCACGGCTTGTGCCTGTGGCGGATAAAGCTCGTTATACCCCTGCCCTTCGTAAAGCTCGATGGCCTCCTGGGGCAGCCAGCGGCTCAAATCCTTAATCTCCAGCATCAATCTCCCTTTCGGCTCGATAACTTCAAGACGTCCGATATTCACCGATCTTCTATATGACCTTCAAGGATCTGCCCGGGCTCCTCTAATCTTAAATACTACGTGAAAGTAGTACCTGCGGGATAATAACCTGGACAGGAACGGAAAAAGAATTACCGTCATCATATAAATGCATCTTCCATGGAGAGAACCTAATGTATGCCGATCGGATAAAGAATCTCCCGCCGTACCTTTTTGCCGGCATCGATAAGGCGAAACAGGAGGCAAGGGCAAGAGGCGTGGACGTAATCGATCTGAGCGTTGGCGATCCGGATCTGCCGACGCCCGATCACATCGTTCAGGCCTTAAAGCAGGCGGCGAATGACTCATCGAACCATCAGTACCCATCTTACGAGGGAAAACTCGCCTTCCGGAATGCAGTGGCAGACTGGTATAAAAAGACCTTTGATATTGATCTGGATCCAAAGAACGAGGTGCTCACTCTGATCGGCTCCAAGGAGGGCATCGCCCATGCACCGCTGGCCTTCATCAATCCGGGAGACGTAGCGCTTGTCCCTGATCCTGCTTACCCGGTTTATGCAACGGCCACGGCCTTTGCCGGTGGAGAGCCTGCCATAATGCCGCTCTTGAGGGAGAACGGCTTTTTGCCGGACCTCGATGCCATCCCGGCAGATGTCGCCCGACGGGCGAAGATCATGTTTCTCAACTATCCAAACAACCCCATCGGTGCGACGGCCGGCGAGAAGTTCTTCAGAGAGCTGGTCGACTACGCTCGGGATCATAATATCATCATAATGCACGACAATCCCTACTCCGAGATCTACTACGATGGCAATAGATCCCTGAGCATTCTGGAGATAGATGGGGCAGAAGATGTTGCCGTGGAGTTTCATTCCCTCTCCAAGACCTACAACATGACCGGCTGGAGGATAGGATCGGTCGTGGGCAATGCCGATGTCGTGGCGGGAATTGGCAAGGTCAAGAGCAACATCGATTCGGGAACCTTTGGCGCAGTGCAGGATGCAGGAATCGTGGCCTTGAGCAGCCCAAAAGAAGTGGTGGATGAGATCCGCAAGGTCTACCAGCAGCGTATAGAGATCCTGTACAAGGCCCTCAAGGATATCGGCCTTGAACTGGAGAAGCCCAGGGCGACGCTATACCTCTGGGCCTGGGTAAAAGGAAGCTCCATCGATTATGCTGCAAAGCTGCTGGAGAGGACGGGAATCGTGGCCACGCCTGGTCTCGGATTTGGAAAGTACGGCGAGGGCTACATGCGCTTTTCCATCACCAGAGAGACGAAGAGGGTAGAAGAGGCAGCAAGGCGCCTGGAGAAGATGAAGGATTAGGTGGATTCGGGCCACAGAAAGTCTGGAGGGAACCATATTGCTTGAAAGTTATTCCGCAAAAGAAGTCGAGGCCAAGTGGCAGAGGATCTGGGAGGAGAATGCGGTCTATGAGCCGGAGCCTGATGAGCGCCAGAAGTTTCTCTTGACCATACCCTATCCTTATTTGAATGGTAATCTGCATGCCGGTCACACCCGCACATTCACCATAGGCGATGCATATGCCCGCTACAAGAGGATGAGGGGCTACAATGTCCTCTTCCCTATGGGGTTTCATGCCACTGGAACGCCCATCGTGGGTCTCTCAGAGCTCATAGCCAATAAGGATCCTCTCATCTGGGGGGTCTACACCCGGCTGCATGGCATCCCGGAGGAGGAGCTAGCCAGCCTGAATACGCCGGAGAAGATTGTGCTCTACTTCCGCCGCCAGGCCAAAGCTGCAATGCAGTCCATCGGCTACTCCATAGACTGGAGGCGAGAGTTCACCACCACCGATCCGGCCTACAGCAAGTTCATCGAGTGGCAGTTCGGCATACTGCGCAATCTCGATTATGTGGTCAAGGGCAGCCATCCAGTGCGCTGGTGTCCGCACGACAAAAATCCGGTGGAGGACCACGACATCCTCAAGGGCGAGGATGCCACCATCATGGACTTCGCCCTGATCAAGTTCAGGATGGGAGATACCGTTCTGCCATGCGCCACCCTGAGGCCGGAGACCGTCTTCGGTGTGACCAACCTCTGGCTGAACCCAAATGTCACCTATGTTGTAGCGAGGATCAACGATGAGAGCTGGATAGTCTCCAAGGAAGCCTATGAGAAGCTGACCTATACCGACAGAACTGTGGCCTGGGGAGCGGAGATACCCGGAATTGAGCTTATCGGCAAGAGGGTGACAAATCCACTCACCGGGGCAGAGGTGCTCGTTCTGCCCGCAGGGTTCGTGGATCCAGACAATGGCTCAGGGATTGTGATGTCCGTTCCTGCCCATGCCCCTTACGATTATCTGGCACTGAAGGATCTGTACGAGGAAGACCTGAGCCAGTATGGCATCAAGGAAGACCTGAGAGCAATCCAGTTCATATCCCTGATAGAGTCGCCTGGCTACGGGGAGTTCCCGGCAGTGGAGGCAGTAAAAGAACTCGGGGTCCGGGATCAGAACGACCCCAAAGCGGAGGAAGCGACCAAGATGGTCTACCGCCGCGAGTTTCATAATGGAGTTCTCAAGCCCAACACCGGCTGCTACGCGGGCGTGGCGGTGAGCAAGATCAAGGACCTGCTGCTCAGGGATCTGATCGATCGAGGGATAGCCGAGATCTTCTATGAGTTCTCCGAGACCCCGGTGATCTGTCGCTGCGGCACCAGGTGCGTTATCATGATGGTGCGAGACCAGTGGTTCCTGGAGTACTCCAATCCCGCCTGGAAGGGCAGGGTTTTATGGTGCCTGTCCAGGATGAACATAATACCGCCGGAGTTCCGGGTGGAGTTCGAGAACAAGATCGACTGGCTGAAGGACAAGGCCTGCGCCAGGCGGAAGGGCCTGGGAACTCACCTCCCCTGGGATAAGGAGTGGCTGATTGAGTCCCTGGGAGACTCGACCATTTACATGGCCTACTACATCCTGGCCAAGTATGTGAATGCGGGGATGAAGATCGACAACCTGCCCCCGGAGTTTTTCGAGTACATCTTCATGGACAACGGTGATGCCGCAGCTGTAGCGGATCTCACCGGCCTCCCTCAGAAGACGGTGCAGCAGATTCACGACGACTTCGCCTACTGGTATCCCGTAGATCTGCGCACATCGGGCAAGGATCTGGTAGCCAACCACCTGCTCTTCTTCCTCTACCATCATGTGGCCATATTCCCGGAGCAGCTCTGGCCAAAGGCTATAGCCGTGAACGGCTTTGTCTCGCTGGAGGGGCAGAAGATGTCCAAGTCCAAGGGGCCGCTCCTCACGCTCCGCCAGGCGGTGGCGGAGAACGGGGCGGATGTGACCCGGCTCTACATTCTGGGCAATGCCGAGGGGACGGCGGATGTGGACTGGAGAAATGATGGAGTTGAGGCCACCCATGCTCATCTGGACCGGTTCTACAATCTGGCGCGGGAGATAATGGCGGACAAG
>DAIO01000035.1:0-8899 GCA_002498745.1 Methanosaeta sp. UBA533
TTTCATCCCCTGCAATGGGCTTGACAGTCCATCTCCCTGGATGGCATGAATCATGGTCAGATCAGCAATCATTGATTCTCCACCCGGAGCAGCAGTCGAGATTGCAGCGCTCGCAGCCAAAAGAACGAAGATAATTGATAAATTCAAATCCATTCCATCACTCTGATCAAGCATTCCTTAAGTTCGGAGTAGTCACCGCCAAAAGAAAAGCTTTTTTATCATCATCTGAATATGTGTTAGCCTATGGCGAGTAGATGAATAACCATCTGAAGCTCACAGAAGATCTGCGATGGATCTACCTGGACCTCCTCTCTATTGTTGTAGGGATAAGCGGGGGCCTGGGGGCAGTGGCCTTCCGAAAGCTGGTGGAGCTTAGCCACGATTTCTTCTTCAGCTTTCTCCTCCCACACCTGCCGAATAGCTACTTCGTCGTTTTGTTGCCCATCCTGGGTGGCCTCATCGTTGGACCTCTGATCTACAAGCTGGCGCCGGAGGCGAAGGGCGACGGCATATCCCATATCATGATCGCTCTGCAGAGGTTTACCGGCGACATCAGAAAGCGAGCCGGTCTGGTTCTCATCTTCACCTCCGCAATAACACTGGGCAGCGGGGGCAGCGCCGGGCGGGAGGGGCCCATTGCCCTGATTGGAGCCTCGGCGGGCTCGGCTATCGGCAAAGCCATAAAGCTGTCTGCACGCGATTTAAAGGTGCTCACCTGCTGCGGCGTGGCCTCGGGGATTGCCGCCACCTTCAATGCACCAATGGGCGGGGCGATATTCAGCATGGAGGTGATCAGCAAGAAGTTCACATCACTTGATGCTGTACCCATTCTGCTGGCGGCGGTGGTGGGAAAAGCGGTAGCAACGGAGTTGATCGATCCCGTGCCGGAGTTCGTGAATCCCAACTTTTACTTTACCACCTTCGATATGGTTCTCTGCTTTTTCATCGGGCCCCTGTTTGGATTTCTCTCCTTCCTATGGGTGAAAGGCTACTACTTCTTTGAGGACCGATTCCAGGATCTGCCTCTGCCTGACATTCTGAAGCCGGCGATTGGCGGGCTGACAGCAGGAGTATGCGGCATATTCTTCTTCGAGTTCGGCATAATGGGAGTGGGCTATGAGGGCATCAATAACATCTTCATGCTGGCAGCGAGAGCACCAGCCACTGATCTGCTCCTTCTGCTCCTAGCTTTGGGCTTGCTGAAGATTCTGGCAACATCCTCCACCGTCGGATCCGGTGGGAGCGGTGGGGTGTTTGCGCCCACGCTCTACATTGGAACCATGTTCGGCCTGGCGGCGGGCATGCTGGCAGAGATCCTGGCGCCCGATCTGATCGCCAATCCTCTGGACTACGGGCTCCTGGGCATGGGGGCTCTTTTCGCCGGGACAGCCGGGGCACCTCTCACCTGTATATTCATGATCACGGAGATGACCGGCAACTATAGTGGCTTGCCGTCTCTGATTATTTGTTGCATCACCAGCTATACCGTGGCTCGAATTCTGTTGAAGGGTGGGTCCATTTACACTATCAAGCTGATGAGAAAGGGCATTTATCTCGATCTTCCCCAGCCGGTGCTCTCCGAAGTATCGGTGGGGGAGGCGATGCACAAAGAGGTGATCACCGTCAGCCCCCTCTGCAGGATCTCGGAGGTGAGAGACGACATCTACCGTTACAACTATACCGGTTTCCCTGTGGTGGATGAAGGCCGTCTGGTGGGGATGATAACCTTTGACGATATCAGGAGAATTCCCCCGCATGAGCAGGAGAAGATGACAGTAAAGGAGGCGGCAGTCAGGGCTCCCATTACCATTAATCCCCACCAGTCAGCCAAGATGGCCATGGATATCATGTATGAAAATGACGTTGGAAGGCTGGCAGTGGTGGAAAAAGACGATGCGCAGAAGCTGATTGGCATCATCACCCGCTCGGATGTGATCAGGGCTTATGAGAGGGAGATGAAAAGAAGCCAGGACGAGGCTTCAAAGCAGGTGGGGTATGGAATGAAGGAATAAGACTGCAAAGAGGAGGGATCGCCCTTACCAGGGGAGCGAAAGAGGGCATCGGCGGGATTCAGAGGACGCAGAGAGCCATCCTCCTAATGGCAATCTATAACTTCATGCAGGTTGTAAATTAATTGGTGAATTGCATATGAAAGAACAGGTATTCTTCGGCGAAGGCATGGCCATGGTGAAGAGAGATTATCCGGATCTGTATGAGGCCATAGTGGCCCTGAACGAGGCAGCTTATACTGGCAAGGTCCTGGATTATAGGACCCAGAAGCTCATCGCCATGGGGATCAATGCAGCTGCTTCCGACGAAAGGGCTACAAAGAAGCAGATGATAAGCGCCATAAAGGAGTTTGGCGTAACCAAGGATGAGATAGTGGATGTACTGAGGGTCGTTCTCCTCACGTCGGGAATGCCGCCCTTCACGAAAGGCATGAAGATATTGGGCGAAGTGATGGAGAAATAAACCTTTTCAATTTTTTGTGTTTGTGGAGGAGAATACCAGCCATGAACACCGGCGCATCATCAAAAAGGTCACCTATTCTCTTCTTCGCATTGGTTTACGCCATTTCCATCCCTTTGGGGTGCTCAATACCATCTTTCCAATTAAGCTTCCCGTGGATAACCTTCCCGTGACAGACATTGCAGCAACTTTTACTCCAATGGTAGCGGCATCCATCCTTATGTACCGGGAAGAGGGATTTGAGAGCGTAAAGAATCTATTGAAAAGAGCCTTCGATTGTAAGAGGATCACGAAAAAAGTCTGGTATATTCCCATCATATTCTTGACGCCGTTTATCTTCGTGCTGACCTACATGATAATGCGTCTCGTTGGGCTACCTGTCCCGACTGTTTGGAGCCCACCACTTCTGACACAGCTCCTCTTTATTGCGTTCTTTTTTGCCGCTGCAGGTGAGGAGCTTGGCTATACGGGATATGTCACCGATCCCATGCAAGCCCGGTACAAAGCACTGACAGCCAGCCTCATCATTGGGTTGATCCATGCGGTATGGCATTTCCCGGCAGTCGTTCAACCTTCGAACTGTGGGATGGGGCTATCGGGTATGGGCTCATTGCTATCACGGCTGTGATCGTAGTGTTCTTGTGGGGTCCTACGACACTAGCTCGGTTCAGGTATGCTCGCTCAGCTTCAAGTCGATGATACACCCGGATTTATTATGCGAGAAGAACCTGGAGGAATCTAATTTAGATTCACCTCAGAGTCTAAGCGTATGTCTGATTCTATATTTCTTCGAATTTGGATATTCATCCATCACATTGCTCCTGCAATTGTGCTATTCTTCCTTGCCCCACTTGTTGCCGAGTTCCTGATTGTCTTGATTGCTGTAACGGCAGGGCGGCTTACCGCAGCTGAGCATCAGGGCAAAAGAGCAATTCAAAGCAGCAATTACAGATAGAAAAAGTATATAAAAAATTAAGTCCTATAAAAGGATCATACTATGTCGAAACTCATTGCTCGTGCGGCGTTGGGAGTGCTTATCCTCCTGGCAATTCTCTACATAGCGATGCTTGTTGCTGCAAACACATCAATCACCCAGAGGACCATCCAAACTGAGGTCACCATCAATGCAACAGCCTCTAAAGTCTGGCAGGTGCTGACGGACTTTGAGGCATATCCTCAATGGAATCCCTTTATCCGTCAGATAGATGGAGCAATCCAACCAGGGCAGCAACTGATAATTGAGCTGAACTTAAGCGGTCGCACAATGACCTTCAATCCAACCGTCCTTGTTATGCAGCCCGAAAGGGAGTTGCGCTGGCTCGGCCGCTTTTCCATCCCCGGGATATTCGACGGTGAGCATAGCCTCAACATCGAGCCTCTTGGTGCGAACAGGGTGCGTTTCATTCAGAGCGAGACTTTCAGAGGGATTCTGGTGCCGTTTTCGGGAGCTATACTCAACGATACTGAACAAAGCTTTCAGGAGATGAACCAGGCGCTTAGGGAGCACGCTGAGCAAGCGAGATGAAAATGCTCATTTGCGCAATCCAAAGGATATTTCTTTATACAATCAAAACTAATTTAATCCATTTAGGAGATTTCAGCTATGAATAATAGTACGGCATTAAAAGGGTCACCTTATCTATTCTTTGCATTGGTTTACGCCATTTCCATCCCCTTTTGGGTGCTCAATACCATCTTTCCGATTAAGCTTCCCGTGGATAACCTTCCCGTGACGGACATTGCAGCCACTTTTGCCCCGACGATAGCTGCCTTGATCCTTGTGTACAGTGAGGAGAAGCTTTTTGGGGTGCGGAAGCTCTTGAGGAGAACCTTCGATTATAAGAGGATCACACGAAAGATCTGGTATATTCCCATCATTTTTTTGATGCCGCTCATCTACGTGTTGACCTACTGGATAATGCGTCTTGTGGGGCTGCCGGTCCCCACCGTTTGGCATCTGCCCCTTCTGACGCCGTTCATCTTTGGGCTTTTTTTCTTCGCCGCGGCTTTAGAAGAGATTGGCTATACGGGGTATGTCACCGATCCCATGCAAGCCCGGTACAAAGCACTGGCAGCCTGTCTCATCATAGGGTCGATCCATGCGATATGGCATTGGCCGTCGATGATCTCAATGGGCATGGCTCCGGGATTGTTTGTATGGGGTAGCATAGTGACCGTTAGCTTCCGGATCCTGACCGTCTGGCTCTATAACAACACTGGTAATAGCGTATTTGCGGCCATACTCTTTCATGCAGTGACCAATACAGGGAGGAGTGTGTTTCCCGGCAGTCGTTCAGCATTAGAGCTGGGCGATGCAGCTATTGCCTATGGGCTCATAACGATCACGGCCATAATCGTGGTGTTCTTATGGGGACCCGAGACATTGGCTCGGTTCAGGTATGGCCGAAAAGGGCAATCTCATGGATTGGATTAATGGGATAAGCCCGCCTAAAGGCGCTGTCGCTGGTGACGTACAGAGCCGATGTCATTCTCCGTGATCCTTGCATATGATTGTGTATGATTTTCCGGCTTTAATCTCTTTTAGGGTGCTGCTTTCTCAACCTGTAAAATAGCGCTGAGGGTGAGACTTCAGCTTATTTTTACCGGTAAAATGGCCTGATTTTTCCACAAATTGAACCTATTTTATGCTCATAACTCACACCTCAAAATGTTTGTAGAGTTTATGCGCTTTGTTTATGGTCACGATCCACAGGATCTTAACCAGCTCCTCCTCCTTACAGGCTTCATCTTGTTCATATATCTCGAAAACGGCTCAAGCCAGGCAGAAGCCTTTATCACCTTTCTGTGAGATACCACTCCATATCAGCCGGAATTAGGTGCGAGCAAAAAGCATGATACCAGAACTCTTACGCGAAATTATAGCCAAAGGCGAAAGCCTGAATGTAGAGTTCAAGGGCGAGGAGAAGGCATCCCTGTCAGATTCAGCACTGGTGGAAGCGGTCATATGCCTTGCCAACCGATCGGGAGTGGAGCCAGGATGGCTCTTGGTCGGCGTGGAAGACGATGGCCGCATCACAGGCTCCAGGCCGCGCCACTCTGGAGAAAAGACCGATACATATCGTGTTTCAGCTCTCATTGCAAATCGCACCCGTCCGTCTCTGGCTTGCCGTGTAGAGATCATCGAGATTGATGGTCGGTATGTTCTCGTTGTCGAGGTGCCCACATCCCGAACACCGGTGAGCACTCCGGAAGGCAAGTATCAGCGCCGGGCGATAGGGGGCAAGGGAAAGCCTGAGTGCATGCCCTATCTCTTCCCCGAAATGCTCGCCCGCCAGGCAGACCGGGGGATACAGGATTACTCCGCTCTGGTGGTGCCCGATGCTCGTTGGGAGGATCTGGACCCTCTGGAGTTCGAACGGTTTCGGAGAATGATACGCGAGAGCCGGGGAAGAAGCGATGCCGCCCTGGCCGAGCTTCCCGACCAGGAGATAGCTAAGGCCCTTGGCGCAGTGGAGGCGAACCACGAGGTGTCTGCAGTTAGGGTCCTCGGCCTTTTGCTCTTCGGAAGAGAGGACGCAGTCCATCGCTACCTCCCCACTCATGAGGTGGCCTTCCAGGTTCTCTCCGACACCAGGATTGTAGTCAACGAATTCTTCCGATGGCCCCTTTTGAGGATAATGGAGGAGCTATTGTCCAGGCTGCAGGCCAGGAACCGAGAAGAAGAGCTGATGGTGAACATCTTTCGCATCGGAATTCCTGATTACTCAGAGCGGGCTTTTCGTGAAGGGCTGGCCAATGCCCTGATTCACCGCGATTATTCCAGACTAGGGGCTGTGCATGTGCAGTGGCACGAGGACAGGATTGAGATCTCCAATCCGGGCGGCTTTCCGGA
This sequence comes from Methanosaeta sp. UBA533, assembly GCA_002498745.1. Classification (GTDB taxonomy): domain Archaea; phylum Halobacteriota; class Methanosarcinia; order Methanotrichales; family Methanotrichaceae; genus Methanothrix. The sequence continues at coordinate 6,323 of DAIO01000035.1, forward strand.
AGGCGTCCGGCTGGATAATTTGCTGGTCACACCACCGAGACCTCGCAATCCCTCTCTTGCGGATGCCTTCAAGAGAGCCGGAATCGTGGAGCGTACTGCCAGAGGGATAGATACAATCTTCTTTGAGCAGCTTCGGAATGGCCGTCCCGCTCCATCTTATGAGCGGAGCTCTGAAACAGATGTTATTCTGGTCCTGCCAGGAGGGAAAGCAAACCGGGATTTCGTGCGGCTGGTGGTGGAAGAGAACCAGGCAGGCCAGCCCTTCCGGCTGGATGATTTGCTTCTTTTAAATCATGTGTATCTCGAACGAAGAACCACGGCAAAGGAGGCGGCAAAGATTATTCAAAAGCCTGAGAACGAGGCTCGTGCCGCGCTGGAGCGCCTGGTTGAAGGCGGCTTACTGGAAGCTTCGGGTGAAGGAAAAGCAAGAGCATATCATCTATGCGCATCCACTTACAGAAGGCTTGGCGAGAGGGCGGCTTATATTCGTACTCATGGATTCGAGCCTTTGCAGTGGGGGCAGATGGTTCTTCAATATGTGGAAAAGCACGGAGAAATATCACGGGCTGAAGTTGCTGAGCTGTGCCATATATCTGGGCCGCAGGCCTACAGACTGCTGAAGAAGCTGGAGCGGGAAGGGCACCTCACTCCGATTGGGACAAAGGGACGAAGCGTGAAGTACGAGAGAAGAATCGGAGAAAATGCACGGTAAACGCACGGCGTGAAATTCTAATGCACTCGTGCATTTCTGAGATGCTTTTTGTCCATCCAGAGGATTCACTCCAGTCTCTCTTCACACTGAGCTTTCTAAGAACTGCCACGCTTCCAAGTGAAAACGCCAGCAAAAAGCCACAAGGGCCAAGAAAGACTCCCATGGGACGGACTGGCCGAGCACAGCTGCCCTCAGGCATATGCTCGAACGAGATAGTAAAGGCCCTTCTCAAAGGTCACAAACGAGGGCCGATGGTCGAGAAACATAACCCACCCCTACCTTCATCTCGACCTGAGCCAGCCACATGGTATAGAGCAGCTCTGCGGTTGCTCAAGGCTTAATATAAGCATTCAAGCCGATGGTGATCGGCTTATCATTAACTTTAGCGGTAGTAACGAGATTCCCATGTGTACTTGCAACAACAAGGGTTTTACCGGATGACGATGGGGTTGGTTCTTCCAGGTCAATTTCTATAAAGAGCTTGTTATCCTTGATTTCTACTTTCATAGTCATACGAGTTCTCCTATTTTCGATGATTTTCGCGCTGCAACCATTTATCACTTTTCCTGTGGGTCTCTTTTTCTTTAACGGTTGAGAGATCGTTAGCGGCGTGTCGGGTCGTTGCCTCCGGAAGGATAATCCTCCATCCCAGTAATTCATACTCTTCTCGCAGATCCTCAAGGTTTCAAATGTTGGCAGTTCCAATGTCTTTTGGTCCGCTTTTCATCCAGCCAACGAATTCCCTGGCGATCTGGCTTGGAGGGAAGTTGCTGCAGGAGATCCAGGAGATCACTTTCGAGATCGGCATGCTGGGGCAGTACGGGCCGGACATCTATGACCCCCAGGGGACGCACGTCCTGCGGGTGTTGCTGGGGAGGATCTTCTCGGCGCTGGAACTGCTGTGCATCATGTACGCCGGCTTCAAGAGGATCGAGCCGGGGATGTAGGGGTAGACCTGGGAGAGAAGACAGAGAGGCTAAGGGAGGAGAAAGTAGCTGAAACAAATCTTTAGCATTTATTCGCTTGATAGAAATCTGTTCTAATTTAGATTTGCCCACCGAAGGATCGTCCTATTGAGATCAGACCACCTGAGATTTGCATCCCTGAGATCAGCTCCACAGAGGCACGCATTGCTCATGTTTAATCTCTTTTAATTATATGCATTCTAGTATTTAAATAAATATATTTATAATATACTCTAAATCGGCGGGCAGCGTTTGTACCCTTCTTTTCCCTCCGGAAGCCCGCCTGTCAAGACGAATTCCACGTTATCTTTTGCCTTATCCAGCAGTTCATCTCAATAGGTCCCCCTCCTTTTCGACCTTCTCCTAACCACTCCCTAGCTCATAACCAGCGTCTCTTTCCATTCTCACCCTCCAGGTAGAATGGCTGTCGTGCGCAGTCATGGGATAGATATTCATCTTGAAGTCCAGCATAATAGCCTTAACCTTCTTGCTATGCCTTATCGCTTCCGTGAATCGGCACCCCCTACCGGGCGCAAGCGCAAATCTTCCTGCCCAAATAGATCGATCACAGTCTCTCCCATTCCCCTCCGCCCCAGGACGCCATCAACCCGGGCTGCCACTGCAGAAGGATTATCATCAGCAGCGCATAAAGATCAACTACGATGCAAAATAAACCTAAAATAGCGCGACGGGTGTGATTTGAACTCATGAGGTGCGACACCACTGGTTTGCCCGCCTCGTCCTCCTGGAATAGGATGAAAGCTCAAAACCAGCGCTATAGGCCGTTTGGCTACTTCAGCTCGGGCATCAAGAAAGAATATTCAAAGAAAAGCCAGGTATGTGATACCCTGGCTTCTCTTCGAGCCACCGTTTGTGGTGCAAACAGATGACAGTGATGTG
>DAIO01000035.1:8972-11957 GCA_002498745.1 Methanosaeta sp. UBA533
GAGGACGAAAGCTCAAGACCAGCGCCGTAGGCCGCTTGGCTACCTCAGCACGCCCTCATGCTTGGAATCGATAGATCTTAAGCCTGACGATACCCCACCTTTAAAGGCCGGCCCAAAAACCTACACTTTATCTGTCAAATCGACAATCTTTTTTATCTTCAGAGCCAATTTTTCTCGGATGCTCATAAAGAATGTCTCCATACTCCAGTCCGGGCGTCTCGTGCCGGGGCAGGATATCAGAATCAAGGAGGGCAAGATCGAGCAGATCGGCCCTGAACTGCAAAAAGAGCGTGGCGATGAGGAGATAGAGGGCAAGGGCAAGCTGGCCATCTCCGGCCTCGTAAACTGCCACACCCACCTGGCCATGAGCCTCCTGCGGGGCTATGCCGACGACATGGAGCTGATGCCGTGGCTGGAGGAGAAGATCTGGCCCCTGGAGGCCAGGTTAACAGAGGAGGATGTCTATTGGGGAGTGAAGCTCGGCTGCCTGGAGCTGATCAGATTCGGCATCACCTGCTACAATGATATGTACTACTTCCCGGATATGACCGCCCAGGCCACAAAGGAGATGGGGCTGCGGGGTTTTATCTCAGGCGTCGTCTTCGATATGAAGCCCGAGCTGTTGTCTCAGGTGGAGCCCTTCATCCAGCGTTGGAAGGACGACGAGCTGATAAGGCCGGCCGTGGGCCCCCACGCCGCTTACACCTGCTCGGAGGAGACCCTTCTACGGGCAAAAGAGATCGCGGACAGGCACCAGGCTATGGTTCATATGCACATCTCTGAGACCCGGAAGGAGGTGGATGAATTCTTGCTAAGCCGGGGCAAAAGCCCGGTTGAGTATCTGGACTCGCTCGGCCTTTTGAACAGCCGCCTTACGGCCATCCACTGCGTCTGGCTGTCTGAAGAGGACTGTTATCTATTGGAGAAGAGAAAGGCCAATGTGGTGGCATGCACGGCGAGCAACCTGAAGCTGGCATCGGGCATTGCCCCCTTAAACACCCTGATGAAAGCCGGGGTTAACGTCTGCCTGGGAACGGACAGCGCATGCAGCAATAACAACCTCAGCCTGTTTGAGGATATGAAGGTCACGGCTATAGTGCAGAAGAATGCCTACCACACACCCGCCGCATTCACTGCAGAGCAGATCTGGCAGTTCGCCACAGAAAACGCCTACCGGGCATTCGGATTGAACAACGGAATGTCAGTCGGCGCCAATGCCGACCTGGCACTGATCGACCTGAAAAAACCCTGGTTTTATCCGCAGTCGAATATCGTATCCCATCTGGTCTACAGCATGGCGGGAGGAGTGGATACCACCATCGTCAACGGACGGGTGCTGATGCAAAACGGCGTTATTCCTGGAGAAGAGGAGATCCTGGAAAAAGCGCAAGAGCGCTTCATCAGGCTGACATCTGAGGATTAGACCTCTTATTACCATATTTCAACCCAACAGGGTCTTGGAGGGCTTTCTCTTTTTGCCAAAGCCGCTCCTGCCTGACCCATTTCGCTTGAAATTCTTGAAATAAATGTATGCCACCGCCAGGATGAGGATGATGAGAATGCCAGCAAAAAAGAGCATCCATGCCCCAAGATGAGAGTCCTCTTCTACCATCACCAGGAGAGCGATATCCTCCCGCCTCTCGCTACCCTTACCTATCTGGTCCATGTCCTGCCCGGGCGGTGAAATCCGGTAAGAGATGCTGCAAGGAAGGGGAGAGTATCCGGGCGTAGCATTGCCATCGGTGAGAACCAGGAGATCAAAGGATGCCGCGGATCCCGCCTCGAGGTCCTTATAGTTTGGTTTTTCATCCGATTCATTTCCCAATTCATCTCCTGCCCGGAGGAATGGTGGATTGGCTCTTGCCTCCAGCCGGAGGTCAATGGCGGCCTCGTCTCCCTCGTTGGCCACCACAACCTCAAGCTCAGTTGCCTCCCCCGGCCTTGCCGCTCCTTTGATCTCCTGTATCATTATCTTCGGCCCGAGGACCACCTTGACCGGCAAAGGCAGCTCTTCGGATAGATCCTCATAGACAAATATGATGTCGGGGGCTATGTCCTCGCTGGAGGTCGAAACCCTCTCCAGGCGAGAGTAGCTCAACCTGAGCCTGGCAGGATAGATGCCCACCTCTGCCCCCTCAGCCAGGGCCATGAACTCCACCGTGGTGTTCTCTCCCGGTCCCAGGGAGCCTGCCATCTGGGGCCCGGACAAGACCCTCACCCTCTCGTCATCGCTAACAAGCTCTGCTGTAATGCCCCTGGCTCTTACCGGATCAAGATCCAGCTCTTGGGACTTGGCGGCTTGTCCAGTAGCATTGTTATGCAGCACCACGTACAATGTCGAAGGGCCATTTGTATCCAGCCTGCCATAGACCGAGGAGATATCCAGATCGGGACCCCCGTTCTTCCCGTCCTCTGCAGAAACGGAATATGAAAATGAGACAGCAGCCAGGAGGAAAAAGAAGAGAATAACGGCAGATATCATCCTTGAGATCGATGCTGTCCCTGGCCCTTTCATCGAACTATTAGAGGCTTTTATATCTTTTTATATTTGCTGGCCCCCCCAGCTTTCAGTTGAATAGCCTCCTCTTGTGGTCAGTCTTTTGAAGGTTTCTCTAAGGATGCCGCCTCTTCCGCCTTGAGCCCTTTGTGCACCACCCCGCAGATCCTTCTGGTGATAAGCTCGGGATCCTGGTGCTGGAAGACGTTCCTCCCAATGGCGACCCCCCGCGCTCCTGAGGCTATCGCCCCTTCCACCATCAGGAGGAGGTCCAGTTCCGTCTCCACCTTGGGGCCGCCTGCGATCACCACAGGAACCGGGCAGCTATCGACCACACTGGCAAAGCTATCCGGATCTCCTGAGTAGTTGGTCTTGACGATATCCGCCCCCAGCTCCGCACCCACCCGGGCGGCATGGGCGATGCTCTCTGCAGAGTACTCGTCCTTGATCTTCTTTCCCCGGGGATACATCATGGCCAGGAGAGGCAT
>DAIO01000105.1:0-15431 GCA_002498745.1 Methanosaeta sp. UBA533
TTTATGAGGATGAACTATCACTGGCAATACTGGACATCAACCCTTTTTCTAAAGGCCATTGTCTGGTAGTGCCCAAGAGACATGTGCCCTGGTGGCATGAACTATCCCCTGATGAGAACGCCAGCCTCTTCCGAGTGGCAAAAGTGGTGGCGGAAAAGATGATGATCGCCCTGGAACCTGACTTCGTCTGCATGTATGCTCGGGGCAGGAGGATACCTCATACCCATATCTTCCTGGTCCCCACCTACAGCGGAGATGTGCTTGACAGGTTCTTCAACGCTCTGGAGCTGTTCCAGGAATCGCCCCCGGAGCTCGCTGCCCTGCGAGAGGGAAGTTCTATGGAGGATGTGGCTGAGCTGCTCAGAGAGACGGATCCACTGAAAAGCCTCAAGGAGCAAAGATGATTCTGTGGAATGCGCGTCAATATTAGTTTGAATCCTTTAGGGCTGCACTATAATTATCCAGCTCCGATTATTAACCACAGAGACACAGAGTTCACAGAGACGCTCAATCTTCTCTTCTTCATTCCATTCAATCTTGAAAAAGCCCTCTGGGGTCGTCGTCCTCTGTGTGCTCTGTGACTCTGTGGTTTTATTTCCGTATCCCTAGCGTTATTGTTGTTGTTGCAGGAGGCGAAGTCCATCTCCTCCTGGATCGCTTCATGGTCCAGTCTGTCGTCCATGTGATATCAGTCATAGCCCCATCTTTCCAGGATTGAGTATCCCCCTGGGGTCAAGGGCCTTCTTGATCGCTCGCATCACATTCATCGTCTCCTCGCCCATCTGCTCTGCCATATACTCCGCCCGGGCAAGGCCTATGCCGTGCTCGGAGCTGACCGTCCCCCTCAGGCTCAGGGCCGCTCGATGGATTCTGTCCGCTGCCGTCCTGAGCCGATCCCACTGATCCGGATCGTTGACATCGATGAACAATGCGACATGCAGATTTCCGTCTCCTATATGGCCGTACTTCATGGCAGGAATGCCAAGGCCTGTAGTGATCTGCTGCACTCTCTTAATCAGCGCCGGAATCTGCTTTATGGGAACCCCCACATCCTCGCCCATATAGATCCTGGTCTTCTTCGGGTCCAGACGCGAAATGGCCGCTCCCACCAGCCTCCTCGCCGCCCAGATGGGCTCCATCTCCCGGCCGGAAGCTTGCCTTATCGTGATTGCCATCGGCCGGCAGACCTTTTCGATCTGCTCTGCTGCCTCTGCGGTCGAATCTCTTGAGCCGTCCACCTCGAAGAGTATCACGTCCCCGTCATCCGGCAGGGCAAGCTCGGGATCGACGAGCCTCAGGACCTTCAGAGTGGTCCGGTCAAGTATCTCGCAGGCGGATGGGGTTATGCCCTGGGAGAATACCGCTATCACCGCCTGCCCGGCAGCCTCTGCACTCTCGAAGCTGGCTAACACCAGCCTCCTCTCTTTGGGCAGAGGGGCAACCTTCAGTCCCGCCCGGGTGATGATGCCAAGGGTTCCCTCCGAGCCGACGAATAGCCGGGTGAGGTCGTATCCGGCTGCGGATTTGAGGTTCCGGGAACCGGTATGAATCACCCTGCCATCCGCTGCCACTACCTCTAAATCCAGCACATAGCTTCTGATGGTGCCGTATTTGACCGAGCGCATGCCGCTGCTGTTGTAGGATATCATGCCCCCGATGGTGCAAAAGCCGCTGCTGCCTGGATCTGGGGGAAAGAAGAATCCATGTGGTTTAAGGGCACAATTGAGCTTCTCTGCCACCACCCCCGGCTCAACGATGACCTGCAGGTTCTCCAGATCCATCTCCAGAATGCGGTTCATTCCGGACATATCCAAAACTACGCCCCCTAAGACCGGCGACGCCCCGCCGGCAAGCCCGCTTCCCGCTCCCCGGGCGACCACAGGCACATCCCTCTCATTGCACAGCATCATAATTCTGGAGACCTCTCCTGTATTCGCTGGCCGGACGACGAAATCTGGGTATCCAGAAATCTGGGAGGCGTCGGAGGAGTAGCAGCACCTCTCCGCCTGCGAGGTGGAGACTCGATCCCTCGCAATCTCCTGGAGGCTTTCCAGCATGGTCGAAATGTAATCTCACCTTCCTCTCGATATCCTCACACTGCAATTACTGCGCCGTTATTGTACCCTTACCATAACAGGTATCCAAAATACCTGGCGGCATAGACCAGGCCCACCAGGATCACCAGCAGCCCGAAGATCTTGCTGGTCCACTCTCCCACCGATATATACTTCTCCCCGATCCTACCGCCCACCATTCGGGAGAAGGTGGTGATGGGGATGATGGGCACTCCATGGCCGATGCCGAAGAAGAAGAGCATCGTCCCGCCGACCAGGGGGGCGACGTCCTGGCTTGCCAGCCAGATCAGGACTGGCATCACCATGGAGAGGGCACAGGGAGCCCAACCCAGGGCGAAGAAGATCCCCAGGGTGAAGGCGCCGATGAACGCAGAATAGCGGAAGAGGTTTAGCGAGAACTCCACAGCCTTTTGAAGCAGGCTCTTCTTCTCCTCTATGGGCTCGGCCAAGCTGGCTGAGCTTGGACCATCGGATGGCTCATCTGTCCCATCGACGCCAGCCTGATGGAAACGCATACGGGATGTGACCGGCTCGATGATCTCCCCCAGGGGCTTGAAGCTGCTGATTCCAAGGAGGACCATGATGCTCCCGGCCAGAAGGTCGAAGATCTTTGAATCCCGGAAGAAGACTCCTATCTGGGATATGAACAGGCCGAGCACAAAGAAGACAACCGCCATGCCGAGGGTGAAGGCGACGCCGATCATGAATCCCTCTCTTGAGGTGGAGGCGCTGGCTCGCAGGTATTCGTCCTTCCTGCGAACGGTCATCACATAAGAGAACACAGCGATCATCAGGGCGATGGAGCAGGGGGCAAGGGAGGTGAAGATGCCCAGAAGGAACATGCCAAAGGCGGTGACATCCTTCCTTGAGACCTCATTCTCCATCCTGGTCCAGAGGGAGGAGAGCATGCCTGTTGCCCCCTCTGGGCGGGCATCCTCCTCTGCAGGAGGGGAGGCTTCCCTCTCCACCATAGGAGCTGTCCCATTGAGCTCCTGGATGTCGTCCAGTAGGCTCTGGGCCTTCTGCACCCCATCTTCTATCCCTTCACCCACCCGGTAGACGTGGTAGACCGGGCCTATTCTGCCCTCACTGTCGATCAGAACAATGGTGGGATTGGAAGAGCCGCCTCTCACCGTCCAATATTCCAGGTATTTACTCCCTATGGGATATGGGTCCAGATCCTCGATCCAGGGCCAGGTTATATTGACCTCCCACCAGGTTTGGGCCAGCTCCCGGCCGTCAATGGAGTAGGGGTTCTTCCTCAGGTTCAGGGTTACTATCTGGATATTGGTGTCTAGGGCCTTGAGGGCTGCAAGCTCCTCTACCTGCCCCGAGAGGGACTTTTCGCATTCAATGCATAGCGGGTTCTCGATATTTGTTATATGCAGGACCACCGGGGAGCCCATGAAATCGGATAGATTGAAGCTCCTTTGATCCCAGCTGGTTGCGAAAAAGTCCGGTGCCTGCGCTTCATCTGCTAGCGCGGGACTGATGGATAGGGATATGGACAATAGCGCGAACAAAGATATGATGGAAATTGGCAAAATGAGGAAGTGAGGGGGATTAGAGCCCGGCTTGCTCAGACCACCCACCCCATCTTTCACTGCCATTAGGCCGATCACTGCTCCCAGTCAGCCGCATTCTGCTGGTGATAATAAATGGAATCCTCTGCATAGCTGTTGATATCGTCCGTGCTCATGATATCAATCTCGCTATGCCAGCCAACCTCGACCTCGCCGTCCTCGTTCTCGATCAGAGTGAGGAAGATGGTGGTGGGAACATACTGCTTCTTGCCTGTGGGACTGTAGATATCCAGAACCTCCAATGCCTTCAGGATTCCGTCTCCCTCAGCTAGAATGCTGTAGAACATGATATCGTCGTTGTGGGTTTGCATTGCATCATTTAGCCTGGGGACTTGGGTGTTGCAGGGCAGGCAGTTGTTCTGGTGGATCAGGATCAGCAGGGGCCTGTCCTCCAGAGCCTCTAAAACCCAATCCGGGTGAGTTACGGCAGAGCCAGAGTCGACGTTTTTGTCCGGGTATGTCGTCCACCAATCAGAATCATCCGAGCCAAGAGAGTGCTCAGGACCATTGTCATCCTCATCCTCTGCCAGGGCAACGGCACAGAAAAGAGAGATGGTCAAAAGAGAGGCGATCAATAGTGTGAGGAAATTTGTGAACCGATCAAGCATGATTTAAACCTCCGAATTCGTCCTCTTCTATTCTTTATTTGAATATTTAGAGATTCTCAAGAAATCGCCATCCGTGGATCTCTTGCTTCCTTTATGCAGAACCATTACGAGCAATTAGGTCATAGTCCTCGGTATTTATCGCTTTTGGGCCAGGATCGGTATATACATTTCACATATCGCACATTGGGCCTGCATCCAGCACCTTGAACCGGTGACTATGACCAAATCTGCAATTTTAGCTCAGAAAAACTTTAAATTCCATGAAGTCGTATTTAAAAAAGAATACATATTGGAGGATATAAAAAATGGCCAATGAAACTGAGAAGAAACCGAGGTCCAGGAAGAAGAAAGGAATGGCTGAAGCAGGAGTGGCATCGGTCAAATCAAAGAGAAAGACTGGGAAGAGAGGGGGGATGATGGAGGAGTCTGTGGATCTGGTATTCGGTATCAATGCCGGCATAATTTGGGACCTGCTCAGCCTAAAGGGTCCGATGTCGGCCAGGGAATTGGCCAAGTCTGCCGCTCTGCGGATTGATGATGTCCATGGCGCACTGGGCTGGCTGGGCCGGGAAGGCAAGATCAATGTACAGAAGAAGGGACGGTCGAGGATCTATTCCCTGAGGCCCTGAGAGATCTCGGGGCTTTAACAAACCAGCCCAAAGGGATCATCTCTTTTAGGATGGAGTTTGATAGCGTATTCCTAATTCCGATCAACTCTTATAAATAGATTTTAAGCGGCATCGTTACAGTTGAATACCTGGCACATAATCATTCTTTGTGAATGGTTTAAGAGAGCTCGATGGGATTGAGAAAAAGAGGCTGTTGAATCTGGCTTCAGGCTTGGATAGAATCATACTTCATCTCCTATTTGAAACCAATCTTGATATTGATCATCTGATAAATCTTCACGTATCTGACCTGGATCTCAAGAGAGGGCAGCTCAGAGTTGATAAAGACAAACGAATTGTTCTTTCTGATGAGGCCATCCTAGAGATTAGGGATTATCTTAAATCCAGACCCGGCCAGAGCTATTTATTAGTGGGTAGGTGTGGAAAGCCGGTTACTAGCAAGTGGAAACGATGCATATTTGAGAACCTTCTGCTAAAAGCCAGACAAAAGAAATAATAAAATTTGCCAACTGGCATGCAGATCTTACATTAAAACTCGAGGCCAAGCAAACAAATGAGATTCGTATTCTCATCGAGCCGCAACAAAACCTTTTATAATCGGCCAGGGAGATATGACGAGGAGCAGGTGATTCGAATGTTGGCGACCATGGTATCCGGACGTACTCTGGCCCAGGGGGCAGAGTGCGAGAACAAGATGTCTCCTGATTTCTTTAAAGCAGCTGCATTATGCCATTTATCTGAAAAAGATTTCAAATCTCTAGGGCTTTCCGATGGCAAGAATGTCCTTCTCAAGAACGAGTATGGTAATGTGGTACTAACAGCCAAGGCAGATTCCGGTCTGCCGGAGAACATGGTATTCTTGCCAATGGGACCCTGGGCCAATGTCTTGGTAGGAAAGGATACAGGAGGTTGTGGCACGCCCCATTATAAGGGTGTACAGGTGGAAGTAGCTGCGACAGATCAGCCGGTTTTAGATATTCGTGAGCTATTCTCCCAGATGAAGGAGTGAGTTCATGTCTAGTGCTACTATCATAAATGATGCTATATGCTCTTTCTGTGGCTGCTTATGCGATGATATTAGTGTGGAGGTAGATGGAGGAAAGGTGAAGAGGGTCAGGCATGCTTGCCGCCTGGGATCAAGCAAAATCATGGGCCACGGACGGATAGAAAGCCCTATGATTCGCAAAGACGGCGTTCTGGTGGAGTCGAGCTTCCAGGAAGCCTATGATCGATCTGCGCAGATCCTTCTTCAGGCAAATAAGCCCATCCTGTACGGTTGGGCATCCACTTCATGCGAGGCTGCCAAAAATGGTATACTCCTGGCAGAAGAGGTTGGGGCGGTGATTGACTCCACAGCCACCGTCTGTCATGGACCATCGGTCATAGGGATAGAAGAGAAGGGCCTTCCCGGTGCGACCCTCGGCCAAGTGAAGAACCGGGCTGACACCATAGTTTTCTGGGGATGCAATCCTGCAGAGGCCCACCCCAGACATTCTCTGCGCTATTCCTCAAATTCAGTCGGTCGCTTCACACCCCAGGGTCGCGAGGGACGAAAGATCATAGTAGTAGATGTTCGAGAGACAAGAACGGCCAGGAATGCTGACAAATTCATTAGAATCGATACTGGATCCGATTATGAAGTAATTACTGCTCTGCGCATGCTTGTAGCCGGGAAAGGCGATATATTGCCCGAAGAAGTAGGCGGAGTTCCCAAGGCGGATCTGATCGAACTTGCGTCAATACTAAAAGCAGCTCGATTCGGAGCGGTCTTCTTTGGCCTGGGTATCACCCACAGCCGCGGCCGGTATAAAAACATAGATAACGCACTATCCCTGGTGGCTGAGTTGAACCAGCACAGCAAGTTTATAATTTTGCCCATGCGCGGCCATTACAATGTAGGCGGAATCGGCCAGACCTTAGCCTGGTCGTGCGGCTATCCCATGTCGGTAGACTTAACCCGAGGAAAGCCATACTTTAATCCGGGTGAGACGGCTGCTTGCGATCTCCTGTCTCGGAAAGATGTCGATGCAGCTTTGATCATAGCCGCAGATGCGGCTTCCAATTTCCCTAGGGCAACAGCCGAGGCCCTGGCCAATATTCCTGTAATTCAGATCGACCCTTATGAGAATCCCACGACGCTTCTCTCAGATGTAGTAATCCCATGCGCAATCGCAGGAGTGGAAGCAGAGGGAACGGCCTACCGCATGGATGGCCTGGCCTTGCGTCTGAGGAAGCTGGTGGACTGCAACCTTCCCAGCGATGAGGACATCCTTAAAGGAATTTTGGAGAGCGTGCATAAACAGCGTCAGATGATGGCAAACGAGGAGGCCTAGAGATGATAATCAAAGGCGGAATTGTCTACGATCCTGCCAATGGCATCTATGGCGAGGAGATGGACCTTTTTGTTGACCAGGGAAGAATAGTCGAGCAGGCCAAAGGGGAGGAGATCGATGCACACGGCCTTCTAGTCATGCCGGGAGGTGTTGACGCGCATTCACACATCGCCGGCAAGAAAGTTAATACTGGCCGGATTATGAGGCCAGATGATTCCCGGCTGGGAACCGAGCCACGCAAGGGGATGTGCAGGCCTTCGACAGGCTATACCGTTCCCAACTGCTATGCTATGGGCTACCGATATGCTCGCATGGGCTATACCACTGCCTTTGAGGCGGCAACGCCCATCTTAGAGGCGCGACATACTCATGAGGAGCTAGAGGAGATCCCTATCATTGACAAAGGTGCTCTCACCCTGTTCGGGAACAACTGGCAGGTCATGGAATGTGTGCGTGATAGAGATATCGCTAAATTGGCAGCCTATGTAGCCTGGGGGCTGCGCTCGGCGCGCGGCTTCGGGGTGAAGATCGTCAATCCAGGCGGAGGCGAGGCCTGGGGTTTTGGAACCAATGTTAAGGGCATAAATGATCCTGTGCCCAACTTCGATGTGACGCCTGGGGAGATCATTAAGGGTCTGGCGCAGGCCAATGAAATGCTTCATCTCCCTCATTCCATCCATCTGCACTTCAATAACTTGGGCAAGCCGGGGAACTACACTACTGCTATCGAGACTCTGGATCTTCTGAAGGATGTAAAGCCCAGCCGAATGAGACAGGTCGTGCATGTGGCTCATATGCAGTTTTCCGCCTATGGAGGAACCAGTTGGCGAGACTTTGAATCCAAGGCTCCTGCCATTGCCGATTACTTCAATTCTCACAATCATGCCACTATGGATATGGGGCAATTGCTCTTCGGCAGTGCCACCACAATGACTGCAGATGCTCCCCTGGAGTATGGCAACGCCCGTCTCACTCATAATAAGTGGTCCAATCACGATATTGAGCTTGAGGAGTCAAGCGGTGTCGTGCCCATGGTATACTTCAGAAAGATGTTAGTCAATGCTGTCCAGTGGGCTGTTGGTCTGGAGCTGGCCTTGCTGGTAGATGATCCCTGGAAGGTTCTCATGACCACTGACAATCCCAATGGTAGCCCCTTTGTGAACTATCCAGAGGTAATTTCGCTTCTAATGAGCAAGCCCAAGAGGGATGCAGAGATGGCCTCGATGCATGAGCAGGTGCAAAACCGCACCAGCTTGGGCGGGATTGAAAGAGAGCTGGACTGGACGGATATCGCCATAATGACCCGTGCTGCTCCGGCGCGCATCCTGGGTCTGCAAGACAAAGGACATCTGGGGCTTGGTGCAGACGCAGATATATCTATCTATAACCTCCGGCCCGAGGAGCTTGATGCCAGCCAGGACCATGCACCTGTTAAGAAAGCCCTGGCCAATGCCATGTATACAATCAAAGGAGGAATCGTCGTGTCCAAGGACGGCAAAATACAAGCAACGCCACCTGGCAGGACCTTCTGGGTAGATGCTACTGTGCCTCAGACAGACAATGATCGAATGATGTCCGATTTGGAGGAGAAGTTTGCCAAGTACTATAGCGTTCAGCTAGCCAATTATGCAGTTCAGGATGCATATTTGCCTCATGCCAATGTAATAAAAGCCGGCCTTTCCATTGAGCCACTCAAGGAGGTGGCTTAGGTGAGAAGAATAATCATTCGACCCAAGATGGATTTCCGCATCTCTGTTGAGGCTGAAAACATATCTCCAGATATATTTGCCTCCCAGAATCTTGAGCAGATAAAGTGCCTCATTGTATGGCAGGGAAATCGGCAAAAGATCCTATCCGATTTATTCAATATAGAAGGCGACGATGCACCGGCTAATGCGGAGGATATGACCCTCCGTCTGGAGGGCGACTTCTCACAGGTAAAGCGGATAGGAGAGGGCATGACCGCTGGGGTGGTCGAGGTGCAGGGAAGCATAGGAATGCATGCAGGCAACAATATGAAAGGAGGTCTATTGAGCATTGCCGGAAATGCTGACGATTGGCTGGCCAGAGAGATGCGCAGCGGCAAGGTTGTCGTCATGGGAAATGCCGGGAACTACGTGGGAGCTGGATACCGGGGCGAGAAGTGCGGCATGCGCGGTGGAGAGATTGAAGTGAGTGGCAGCGCCGGTGCATACCTAGGCGAGCATCTTTGCGGTGGCAGCATTCGCATCGGAGGCAACGCAGGCGACTTTGCCGGAGCCGCTAATCAGGGTGGCACAATTTTCATTGAAGGGAGCACCTATCTGCCCGGTGCAGAAATGGCCAAAGGAACTATAACTGTAAAAGGAGAGGCCAAGATTCTGCCCAGCTTCCAGAAGATGGAGATAGTGCAGATCGATGGCCTGGCCTATCAGAAGTATGCAGGTGATCTGGTAGATAATGGTAAAGGAGAGCTCTTGGTAGGAATCGGGATATCTTGAACGATTGGATTATTGCAGGCTTCTCAGCCATGCGATTTCATAGGCCCACTTTTTTTTAAATGAATACTCCGCAGCTTGCTGCGGCTGGGATGGTCAGGAAACCGACTTGATGAAAGCGGCATATTCTATGCTAAATGATTGATAGCTTTGTTCTAATCTTCTCCACCTCGCCCGCCCGTGCGAGATACAGCTCATCCAGATTATCGAATATGCCGTGCTCCACCACTCCAGGAATAAGGCTGATCTTGGTCGCAAGAGACTTGGAATCCTCGATTGTCCCGAAGTCCACGTCCATAACGAAATTCCCGTTATCGGTGATCACCGGCCCGTCCTTCCTCAATCCCTGTCGCAGCACCGGCTTGCCTCCCAGTTCCTCCAGCCTCCTTCCTGTTAGCCTAAAGGCCATGGGAATCACCTCCACAGGCACCGGCCAGGTTAGTCTTTCTACAAACTTGGACTGATCGGCAACGATCACGAACCACTTGGCCGAGCAGGATACCACCTTCTCCCGGGTATGCGCCGCTCCGCCGCCCTTGATCACCATCAGATCTATGTCCACCTGGTCTGCCCCGTCGATGGCCAGATCAAGAACTGGATGCTGGTTTAGGCTGGTGAGCCTGATATTTGATTCTATGGCCAGCTGTTCGGCCTGAAAAGAGGTGGGAACGCCACAAAAGTCCAGATTCTCCTCTAAAATCCTCTCTCCCAGCCTTTTTATCGTCCAGGCCACTGTGGAGCCCGTGCCCAGGCCAACCACCATGCCGTTCCTGACCAGCTCTGCCGCTGCCTCACCTGCCGCCTTCTTGGCAGCGGAATTGGATGATGCGTCCTTCATGCTCCTCTCAGTTTCCCTTTATTTCCTCTCAAAATTCCCGTAATCCAATCGGTCAAATCAGCTTGCTCTTCACCGTGGTGAAGACCGGTCCCCGCAGGTCGATCTTGTGCTTGTAGCTGGTGATGTACCTCTCGAGAGCTGGGTGAATCTTGATGTTTATATCCGCCGGGCTTCTCACAATCCTCGCTCTGGTCTCAGACTCCTGGCCATTCATCGCCGCCACCTCGATCTCACGGGCAGAAAGAGCAGCAAAGGAATCGATGAATCGAATTCCTGTGGTCACTCCCTCATTGAACGCCTCCTCCCAGCGGGAGGTGCGGGGGATGCCCATGACGTTCTGCTTATGGACCACGATCTCATTTAGGGCAGCCGGGCCGCAGAGCTTGGTATTCTCCTCCGGCTCGACCACCCAGACCTGAATATGCCTTCCGAAGAGCTCTCCCTCCCAGGCAGGAAACTCGCAGGGAGAGGCGGTATCACCGTGCTCAAGGCACACCCCGATCACAGATTCGGCTATCGCCTGCCCCTCTGGAGTGCAGGGGGTCATTTCAACAGCGATCATCTGGGCCATCTCCCGGGCAGTGAGCTCCCAATTGGCCTGGAACTGGGGGTAGGAGAGTGCTCTCACATCCTGAGAGTTATGCAGAATCATGGCGATCCGCTCCACTCCCAGCCCCAGGTTCATGACCGGATAGGGGATATCATATTGCGACAGGGCAGTGGGCGAGTAGATGCCGAATGTAGCCACCTCAACCCAGCCGCTGCTGTACTTGGTGGCCGAGCCGACCAGCCCCGGATGATAAGCATAGACCTCTATTTGGGTCCCGGGAACGTAGTACTTGCTCCTCTTGTCATCCGGCCGGAACTGGAACTTTTGGAAACCGAACTGGCTGAGGAGGCCGTCTGCAACCGCCTTCCCATCCTCTATGGATACATCCTCATCCATGATCACACAGCTGGCCGAGTAGTAGCTCATCAGGCGGGCGGCATCCTCCGCCTGCTCCCGGCGGAAGCATCGGTCCACAGAGAAGAGTCTGACGGGCAGCCTCTGGCGGTAATGGAGGTTGGAGAGGGACAGAAACCAGCCACTTGTCATATGGCTTCTCAAGGTGCGACTGGTGGCCTCTGCTTTCAGTCCTTTGAACTCTGGAAACACCTTCTCCAGGACAGTGCCGATCAGAGCATCGTGAGCAGAAAGGGCATGAGCGATCTCTCCCACCAGGTCGTCGCCCTCAACCTTCCCCTTTTTGTAGGAATGGAGGATCTGACGGAGTGCCTCCACCTCCTCTGCCGAGAGCTCCCGACCCAGGAGGGCGTTTATCTGGGCGATCCTCTCGTCCGATATGCCGATGTCCGGCCGGGGAAGGCCGGCGAGGTAAAAGCACCTATCCAGAACTGCAAGAGCCTCGGAGCCGAACTGGCGGTAGACATCCTGGGCCTCGACCATCACCGGATTCATGGCCTCATTGAAGCCGAGGCGAATATAGGCCTCTCGTAGCTTCTGAACGGTATCGAAGACGGGATGAACTGAGCCGAAGGAATAGCTATTTCGCGGATATCTCTCATTCAAGGACGGCCGGCCAAGGTACTCTCTTCCTTCCTGCCAGGTCTTATCGAAATCCTCCCGGGCCGCCTCCCGGATCTGATTGGGATCGAACTTCATGACTTAAACTCCATTATCTATTGATTTAAGGCTTTTTGAGTTTATTTTGAAATAATGATTCCATTCTGGATATCTCCAGGGCATTGGTGAGGTCACCTCGGGTCCTTTCCAGCATGGACCTGGCAAGATCGCTCTTCCTCCGCAGACCTCTGGTTATAGCATCCGGATAGTCGAATAGCATCAGCAGATAATAGATCTCCTCCATGACCTCCAGGAAGTATTCGCCATCTTTTGCCCTGCCGGAGCGGATGAGGTCCAGAATATGACGGCGAAGCTCACCGCACACGTCGCCCAAACCCGCCAGATAGTTCGCCAATTCCACACCCACCTCAGCCGGGGTGAGGATCTCATTTCTGGTGATGATGGAGTAGACGGAGATGGCCTCGGCGTACTCCTGTTCCGCTCCGTCCACAAAGCCTGCATAGCGTACATCCTGATGGTTCTCCAAAAGCTCCCGGATCTTCTCCAGCTCTTCTGCTGCCTCATCGACCAGCCTCTTTGCCGCCGGAATTTCGCTTCTGTGCATCGATCTGATTGACGAAGAGCACAGGCGTATCACCCTCCGGGAGAGGGACAGAGCCTCCTCGCGAGCCCGGTCTTTGTCATCGAAGCTTTTGAGCAATCCCTCAGAGATGTTCTCAAATGTGGACGGTCCGGGCATACTCTCAGTCTCTCAATCCTAAAGCAGATATCATTTCCGGGTATCATCTTGCAGTTTTTTGAGCCTCTTGACCGATCGCTGGCCCTCTTCCAAAGAGCGCGATTCGGTTACTATCCAGCCACTGTAGCCGTTCAAGGCAGCCAGCACCTTCTTCCAGGGGACTGTGCCATTTCCCACCGGCAGATGCTCGTCTCTCTCTCCATGGTTGTCATGGGCATGGATGTGGATCATCATATCCCTAAGCCTCAAAAAATCCTCCACATTTCCATTGGTATTGGCATGTCCCACATCGAAGATGAATCCCAGGTTATCCCTGTCCACAGTCTCAATTATGCCTTCGATCTCCTCCGGACGCCTCCCGAGGATTGCAGGCATGTTCACCATATTCTCGACTGCCACTCTCATGTCCAGATTCGAGGCATGGTCGCAGATCTCCTGGATTCCCTTGATGTTCTGCAGCCAGGCAGCGTCTGGCATATGCATTCCCAGGGGAGAGAAGTGGCCGGGATGAACCACCGCCAGGCGGGCAAAATCGCTTGCCAGGTCCAGACAGGTCTTCATCTGTCGCACCGTCTCCTCCCATATGGGCTGGTTGACTGAGGCTAGATTCAGGTCCGAGTAGGGGAGATGAATGGTGATGACCAGTCCTGTCGTCTCCACGATCTTCCTGGCCTCGGGAAGATTCTCTCTCGTCAGCCTCTGTCTTCCCTCATTCACTATCTCCCAGCCGGTATATCCCAGATCCTCCAGCTGGTAAGCCCAGTCAAAGGGCCGGTCCACCAACTTGCTGGACGAAAAGCTAAACATCCAAATCGATCTCCTCGACTGCCACTCCATTCTCTGTGACTGGTGCCAGCCAGTCGATGACCCTCTCTGGATCTGTGGCCTGAATCTGGATATGCAATGAACCCAGGGACTCCTCTTGAGGGGGAAAGCTCACCATTCCCATATAGGCTGCCTGCTTGCTGAGCTGAAAATGGATTATATTGCCGCTTTGGCCTCGCTCTAAAACGGACCTGGCAGCATCCAGAATCTCCTGGCTTCTCAGGAGACGATGCAATCTTCTCAAGGATTGGGGGCCATCATAAGCGTCTATACGATCGGTGCGAATGTCCATTATCAGACCGGGAAAGATGTTCTCAATCGCCAAGACTACCCTATCGACCCTTTCCGTAAGCTGGACGGCTGAATAGACTGTGACCTCGATCGTTCTCATCGCTCCTAGATGTGGCTGGTCTTGTATCTGAGGATAGCAGCTATGCCGCCAAAGGCCCGGAAGAGCTGTGCTCCTTCTTCAAATTCCGTTGAGATGATCTTGACCTCTGCCCCGCTCAGCTCTGCCAGCTTGGACAGGTCGGATACTAAATCCACCTCTTCCTCTATGGTCAGCGGGCTGGAGCATTTCAAGCAGGTTCCCACCGGCTCAGATGAACTGCTCCTGGTCTGGCTGTCGGTATAGTCGCAGCTACGATTGGTGCAAACGATCTTGGCCCTGGTCTTCCTGAGATCCTCAGAGAGAATAAGAACATCCACTGCCCCAAGCACCAGGTTGTGGCGGACCTCCTTTTCCCCGTATGCCGCCAGGCCCTTGTCTGAAACCAGCTCCCTCATAAACCGGCGCATGATCTCTTTATCCTGGGTGACCTCCAGGTCTGCGAGCTGCTCTTGAGCAGTATCCACCAGCTCATATAGACCTGACTCATCGGTGTAGGAGACATCCAACGCCGCCAGGACCTTTCTCTGCAGCTCATGATGCAGAAAGCCTCCTTCTGCAAACTCCTCTTTGGTGGGAGAAGGCCCGCCGATCAGGATTCCTTCAAGGTCCTTGGGATCAATGGGCAGAAATGCGTCGTTGGCCGAATCGCCTATCCTTTTATAGAAGTCGTGAATGGCGATCAGACGAAGCTGCTGGAACCGGTGGCTGGACTGGCCACCCTTCCTCTGCTTGCCCGGCACGGAGGAGGTCAGAGTCTTTAGGGCCTCGATATATTTCCCTTTCAATAGACCAATTGCAGCCTCGCGTCTGTCCAGGACGATGAGACCAAAGGTTCTTTTGTCTGCCAGCATCTCCTCCAAAGGCTCGAGATAAAAGGAGGAGTCGCAGTGATATCTGTAGGTGACTATGGGGTCAGGCGGCTCTAAAGCTGCGCTGAAGAGCTCTGTGCGATTGGCCCCTATGTCCACGCTACCGATAAATAGGACGACGCCATTCTCCGGAGGTTTTGGTATGAGCTTGAGCCTGGACATGGCTGACTCGAGGGAGCCCTGGACGCTAAGCCTTGTCACTCTCGACTTTATATTGGATGCCTGCCCGTACTCCTCCCGCAGCTGGCTGGTGACATCAGATATCTGCTTATCAGGAGGGATATACAGGGAAATGAGTTCCGTGCCCCTGCCCTTCTTGCTCCGGAGGCCGTCAAGAAGACGCTTAAATTCATACCTTTCCTGCGCTGTAAACTCCATTCTAGCCGATCTCCAAAATTGCTCCTGGATCAAGGTATAAAAGGCTTCTTCAAAAGGATTTCGGACAAGGATGGGTAGGTGTGTAGTCCCGAATGTTTGGA
>DAIO01000100.1:0-9568 GCA_002498745.1 Methanosaeta sp. UBA533
TTGCCCGCCACCTTTGTTTATATATCCTGTCCGGTAATTATCCGGGGTGCATCACAAGGAGTTGCCACTGGCGGCCTTATCGTATTCGTTCTCCTTTTCATCAGCTCGCTTCTTTTGGGCAGGCTGTGGTGCGGATGGCTCTGCCCGGGAGGCGGCTTGCAGGAAATTTACTTTCATATACGATATTCTTTGCACAGATCGCTTTTTTCACCGCCTTTGCCCTGCTGGCCGGCAAGCGTGCCTTTTGCCATTACTTCTGCCCGATCGCCGTGATTCTCATCACCGGAAGGAGGATCCGAGACCTCTTCCGCTGACATGCGCTGCAACTCTCATCCGATGCGGGCCGCTGTTCGAATTGCAGAAGGTGCTCGGCATCATGTCCCATGAGCCTTGATGTGAATCTCATGGTCCGTCAGGGAATCATGGAAAACAGCAAATGCATCCTATGCGGCTGCTGCGTTGAGGTCTGCCCGAAGAATGCGATTCGTTATTCATTTGGGGGATGAATAGTGGGTCGCATGATCTGGCGAATGCATGGCCAAAGCCGCATACAGGGGAATGCTTATGCCAGATGGGGGTGAATATAAGACACTTATGAAGATCGTGCAGGTCAGGGATATCTCCAGCAAGCCCAATCCCCATGGAGTGGATGCCCGGAGCATCAGCGATACCGAGAGCGCCCAGGTGGTGCATATAACCCTCCGGCCGGGTGAGTCATTGAAAAAGCACATCACCCCGGTGGATGTGATCTTTTATGTCCTGGAGGGAGAAGGAGTGGTGGAGATCGGCGAGGAAAAGGCAGAGGTAAGAGCGGATACATTGATTGAGAGCCCGGCCCGGATACCTCATCGCTGGTCGAACCAGAGCAACGGGATCACCCGAATCCTGGTGGTCAAAACTCCAAGGCCACGTGAGGCCACCAGGCTGCTTTAATATGGAAATGCTCCTGCTGGGGGATATAGCGGTCATATTCGTTCTATCGGTATTAGTACTCTTCATATTCCATAAGATCAGGGCACCGGCAATCGTGGGCTTCATATTCACCGGGGCGCTGGCCGGCCCCCAGGGCCTGGGTCTGATTCAGGCCATCGAGCAGGTTGATGTCCTGGCAGAGATCGGCGTAATCCTGTTGCTCTTCACCATCGGGCTGGAGATCTCCCTGAAAGATCTGATGCAGATGAAAAAGTATGTCCTGGTTGGGGGCACCCTTCAGGTCGCCCTGACCATCCTCGCAGTCTATGCCCTGCTGATCTACTTTGGCCAGCCGGTCGGTACGGCTATCCTGATCGGATTTCTGGTCTCCGTGAGCAGCACGGCCATTGTGCTGAGGATAATCCAGAAAAAATCCGAGATGTACACCCCCCAGGGCAGGACGATCCTTGGCATTCTCATCTTCCAGGATATCGCCATAGTCCCTCTGATGCTGGCCGTCCCCCTCCTGCCAGGCGCTGTCGGCGAGGTTCCCGAATCTCCTCTCCTCATTCTGGCCAAAGGCCTGGCTCTTGTCGCCCTGGTGATCATCAGCGCCAAATGGCTGGTCCCTCTTGCCCTTTACCACATCGCCCGGACGGACGATCGGGAGCTGTTCCTCCTGAGCCTGGTGGCGATATGCTTCGCCGTGGCCTGGGCCACCTCGTTGGCGGGATTGTCTTTGGGTCTGGGCGCATTTCTGGCCGGCCTCACCATATCCGAGTCCCAGTACAGCCATCAGGCCTTTGGCAATGTCCTGCCCCTGCGAGATGCCTTCACCAGCTTCTTTTTCGTCTCCATCGGCATGCTCCTTGATGTCAATTTCCTGCTGGCTAATCCTCTCTATATCATCCTTTTAGCCTCCGGGGTGATGCTCCTGAAATCCCTGATCGCCGGGGCAACGGTGGCCATCATGGGCCTGCCCCTGAGAATAGCCGTTCTGGTCGGCCTGGCCCTCAGCCAGATCGGGGAGTTCTCCTTCATCCTCTCCAAGGTCGGCCTGGAGTACGGACTGATTGGCGGTGAGGTCTACCGGATATTTCTGGATGTTGCCGTCCTGACCATGGTGGCAACATCCTCTATCATAGCGGTATCCACAAAGCTGGCAGATGCCACATCAAGGCTCCCCCGTTTCCAGAGGCTGAATCGCTCCCTGCCTGCTAATATGCCGGATATCAAGACGATGAAAGACCACCTGATCATCATAGGATATGGGGTTAATGGCAGGAACGTGGCCCTATCTGCCAAGAGCGAGGCAATACCCTATGTAATAGTAGACATCGATCCAGAGACAGTGAAATCCGGTCTGCGTAATGGTGAGCCCATCCGGTATGGAGATGCCACCCAAGAGCATGTCCTCTTGAGCACTGGGGTCAAGAGCGCTCGGGTGATTGTGATAGCCATCTCCGATCGAACGGCAACCCGCAGGATGACCGAACTTGCCCGGAGGCTGAATCCTGACATATATATAATTGACAGGACCAGATACATCAATGAGATGAGCGCTCTCTACAACTTGGGAGCAAATGTGGTTATTCCTGAGGAGTATGAGACCAGTGTGGAAATATTTTTCCGGGTTTTGGAAAAGTATGGAGTGCCAAGGGAGAGGATAGACTCTTTCATAAATCATATCCGGGCAGATGGGTATGAGATGTTTCGCAGCATCTCCAAAGAGCCCTACTGCACCACTGACCTCAACATGATTCAGAATGAATTCATCACCATCAAGGTCCCGGCCGGCTCGCCTGCGGCAGGAAGGTCACTGAAGGAGATCGGATTGAGAGAGATAGGCATATCCTTGCTGGCGGTAAATAGGGAATCTCAGGTGATCAACCATCCTGATGAGAGCTTCGTTCTTCAGCCGGATGATGTGGCCATCATCCTGGGCTCCGAGGCCCAGTTATCATCGGTCGGCTATCTCTTCGGCAAGGATGATGGCTCGCAGAATGTTGCCTCGTGATCGGAGGTCCATTGACAGTATGACAGGTCACGATCAAGAAGGCTAATATTGATGTAAGTATGTAAAAAAATACTGTCATGATACCGCTGGAATACCTTCTGCTGGGAGTGGCCGTAATGCTCTTTTTGAGCGTAGTCTCCAGCAAAGCGTCCACCCAGCTGGGTGTGCCGACCCTGGTTTTATTCCTGCTGATCGGCATGCTGGCCGGCTCAGACGGGCCGGGGGGAATAGAGTTCAACAACCCCTGGCTGGCCCAGTACCTGGGTACGGTGGCCCTGATCTTCATCCTCTTCTCCGGCGGCCTGGACACCAAATGGAAGGAGATCAAGCCCGTCCTGTGGAGGGGTGTGATACTCTCTACTATTGGGGTCATGCTCACCGCCATAATCGTCGGCTATGCCGCCTACTATGTGCTCGACTTCAGCCTCCTGGAGGCGATGCTCCTGGCGGCAATCATCTCCTCTACCGATGCTGCTGCGGTATTCTCCATTCTCCGCTCTAAGCAGATCAGCCTGAAAGGAGATCTAAGGCCTCTCTTGGAGCTGGAGTCAGGCAGCAACGATCCCATGGCCATCTTCCTCACCACCAGTCTGATTGCATTGATCACCGGGGCGATTGCCTCTCCCACCACTCTGATCTCCGTGTTCGCCCAGCAGATGGCCCTGGGAGCGGTATTCGGCTATATGATGGGCCGGGGCATGGCCGTTATCGTCAATCGCATTCGCCTCGATTATCGGGGCCTATACCCCCTCTTGACCATATCGCTGGTCCTGCTGACCTATGCCTTGACTGCCGCTCTCGGGGGCAACGGTTTTCTGGCCGTCTACATCGCCGGATTGAGCCTGGGCAGCCACTCCTTTATCCATAAGCGCAGCCTGATAGACGATCATGACAGTATGGCATGGTTGATGCAGATCGTCATGTTCTTAACATTGGGTCTGCTGGTTTTTCCCTCACGGCTCCTTCCGGTGGCCAGCATAGGTCTATTCATCTGCTTTGTGCTGATGTTCCTGGCCAGGCCAATGGCCGTTCTCATATGCCTGTTGCCCTTCAGGAAAATGCCCATCAAAGAGAGGGTCATGCTCTCCTGGGTGGGCCTCCGGGGTTCAGTCCCCATCATCCTGGCCACTTTCCCCCTCATATCCGGGGTTCAGAAGGCGGATATGATATTCAATGTGGTCTTCTTCGTGGTCTTGACCAGCGTCCTGGTGCAGGGGTCGTCCATACCTTTCTTCGCCCGCAGGCTGGGTGTGGATGCCCCCCTGGTATCTCTCCCCGAGCCGCCAGAGGCGGTGCCTGGAAGAGAAGAGTGGGAGCCGCTGGTTAAGCTCAAGGTCCTTTCTGGCAGCTCTGCCGATGGAAAGCAGATCGCAGATCTCAACCTGCCAGATGACACCTGGATCGCTGTCTTGAGAAGAGAGGGGCACCCCATCCGCCCCGGCGGGAGCACTGTATTGAAGGGGGGAGATCACCTCTCCGTCCAGTCCAGCGGACCTTCCCTCGACCTCCTCCGCTCTTTGGTGGAGAAAAAAGAAATTGCGAGCGATGATAATCAGCCTGAGCAGTACGTCGTCCAACCGGATGAATAGGCTTTTTGGATCTCGAAGATCGCTCCAAGAGGGAGAATGTATCAGGCCCGGAATAGGACCAGCCAGATGAGATAGATCAGATAGGCGGCCACGCCCAGGCCCCCCTCCAATCGGGAGATGCGTCTGCCGGTGAGAAATACAGGGACGCAGGCCAGGGCAACCAGGGTCATCAGCGGGATGTCGAAGAGCTGAAGCTGGCGGGTCACAGCAAGGCCAGTGGGGGCGGCCAGAGCGGCAAGGCCCAGTACGAGGAGTATGTTGTAGATGCTGCTTCCCAGGAGGTTGCCGATGGCAACGTCCCTCTCATCTCTAAGGGTGGCGACGATTGTGGTGAACAGCTCCGGAGCAGATGTGCCGATGGCGACGATGGAAAGGCCAATTATCGCCTCGGGGATATCGATCATCCGGGCGAGGCCCGTTGCCCCATCCACCAGCCAGTCGGCTCCAATTGCCGTTATGGCCATTCCCGCGATGAGCATGGCGACATACTTCGCTTTTGCCAGCAGCTCTTTTCTCTCTGGCGGCAGAGCTTTCGGGCCACAGCCTTCCATGAAGCCATCGCCGCACATGTCCTCGAACTCCCTTTTCACATAAGCGGACTCCGCTCTGCTGCTGCGGACGACGGCCAGGGTGTATATTGCGGAGGCGCCAACCATCAGGGCTCCTTCCAGAGGGGTCAGGACGCCATCTGAGGCCAGGCCGGCCAGAGCGGCGGCGGCGACGATCATCATTGGCAGGTCGAGATTGAGGACCTGCAGGTGGAGGGCCAGGGGCCGAATCAATGCGCTAAGGCCAAGGATGAAGAGGATGTTGACCAGATTGGTGCCGGCGATGTTGGCCACTGCCAGGGGACCGCTCCCCTGCAGCCCAGCGGCGATTCCCACAGCCAGCTCGGGCATGCTGGTGCCGATGGAGACGATGGTGAGGCCGATCAGCAGAGGATTTATCCCCAGCAATGCCGCCAGGCGCGATGCTCCTCGCACTATCAGCTCCGCCCCCACGATGAGAGCGAGAAGGCCTGCGAAAAATATCATCACCTCGTTCATGGATAGCTGCCTCCCACCTCTCCAGACAGATCGCTGTTGGCAGACTGTCTGCTGCTCTCATAGTTCCGGTAGCTGGAATGAATTGAGTCTGGATGGGTAATAAATCTCTTTGCCAGGACCATCATTTCTTTTAACCTGGAAAATGAGAATTAGTGCTATGGATCTGGAGACAAAAGCCCTTCTTCTCTCCCGGGGAACGGTTCAGCTCACCCGGCCTGGTCGCGAGGGCAAGATGTCCACCGCCGGTCCAGGTGCGGGGGAAAGCTCGATCTTCTTTCAGTCCGGCTCGCATATGGTGCGCCTATCGGTAGTGGATAGCATTGCTGTTCAGCTGGAGATGGATGGGGATGAGGCAACAATCTCGCTGGAGGGCAGGGTAATTGCCAGGGGCAGAGTGGTCGAGCCACTCCTGCACTGTCCTGATCAGGCCTACATCACCATTTCCGAGCGCTGCATCTACGACTGCAAGTTCTGCGCCGTCCCCAGGCTGATGGGAAAGGTGAAGTCTCACGAGAGGGTGATGGAGATGGTGAAAGAGGCGATGGCCACGGGGAGGCTGGAGTCCATCTCTCTGACCAGCGGCACTGAGGTCTCCCCCCAGCATGAGGCGGAGAGAGTGGCGGCTCTAGTTCGTGATCTGTTGCCATTTGGTCTGCCCATCGGCGTCTCTGTCAACCCCTTTCCTGGAGTCAATCGGATTCTTCTGGATGCGGGCGCAGATGAGGTCAAGTACAATCTGGAGACGGTCGATCGCGATATATTCGCTCAGGTCTGCCCGGGATTGTCCTATCAAGAGATAATGGATGCCCTGGGGGAGGCAGTGGAGCTGTTCGGCGCTAACCACGTCTTCTCCAATGTGATCATTGGCTTGGGGGAGTCGGACCAGTCCCTCCGCCAGGGAATAGATGAGCTCACGGGGATGGGAGTCCTTCCCATCCTGCGGGCGGCATATCCCCATCCTCTGCGCCAGGGGGAGGTGGATATCGTCCGGCCATCGGCTGATCGGCTGATCGGGCTGGCTCGATATCTGAGGATGAAGCTTGATCAAAAGGGTCTGGACGGCAACCTGGCTCTCACCGGCTGCTACCGATGCACTGGTTGCGATCTCGCTCCAGGAAGGGATCTTTAGGGCGCTCAGAACTCAATATCCTCATCATCGATCAGACCAGGCCGTATCATCATTGCGCCTTATAAAACGAAATCTGACTGGTGATCAAATAGGGGGATCAAGCATGTGCGCAATTTGTGGATGCGGCATAGATGCAGGNNAGGCTACAAATGCTCCAATTGCGGGCATATCTTCAATAAAAAGTTAATATGGCCAGGGCAAACCATGCCAATAATAAGCGGGGCGGTAGTAGGTTACAGGATAGCCGGTAATTCCGCTTCGATAATAATACGATGGCCAATACCAACTATTAAGGTACGGTCTGGCAACGGATCTGTACCAGGGATCGGAGACCGAATAGTCGATATATCCGTAATGGAAGACTGACGGGCTCCATTTTAGGGCAGCAGGAGCATTGTAGCCAGTAACAACGTATCCGCCAGATAACCAGTCACCTACTTCTACTCCACCAGCTACGCCTGATGCGGTAAATGCTAGAATTATGCAGGCGAAAACAACTGCGAACATCATCCTCATTTCTTATCCCTCATTCACTCTTCTTTTAGCTGTATTCTCTTCTGCCCAAAATAAATGAGTAATCATTATATGAGGTTCATATGATGGCATGAGGAGATGTCGAACGGCGACGAGGACCTGAGAGTCAGAGAATACACCGCATGCAGGAGGACGAAGAGGAGGGCAGAAAAGATTGTTTCCATAAACCTCCCTCAAGTGCACCCTCGCATAGCCCGGTCACCGATCAGCTCCTTCAGTCCCACCATAAGAGCTCATCATCCAGGCGGGCCGTGTCACTTTTGCCGAAGACGCCCATATGCCTCAGTGCAGGCCACAATTTTTCTGATGAAATCAAGCCGAACCGACCTGATCTCTATCCAAACCACTGGTCCAAGCCCAGTTGAGCGGACCGCCGTGGCAGATGAAGGTATGGCCGGTTAAATTCACCGGCGTGCTGGACCTCAAGCTGCTCATTTCCTTGCCGGGAGGCGGTCTATAAGCAGGGAGAAAAGGCGGATTCATCCCGCCGCTGGAGAATGCATTGGGAAGGGAGAGGGGTTTGTTATCGGATGCGCTACCGGGAGTTGAAACCACTATTGGATATCTATACAGGGAAATGACCCTCCCGGCAGCATCCTCTAAAGTGGCAGTATCGCCCATC
The DNA here is from genome assembly GCA_002498745.1 of Methanosaeta sp. UBA533. Classification (GTDB taxonomy): domain Archaea; phylum Halobacteriota; class Methanosarcinia; order Methanotrichales; family Methanotrichaceae; genus Methanothrix. The sequence goes on from DAIO01000100.1 coordinate 7,850, forward strand.
TCGCTCCAAAAGAGCGCGCTATTGTATAGATCGGAGGAGGAATTGCTGCCCTCTTTGGAGTGAACTCGGGCGGTTGAGCCGGCCTTCAGGGTGAAGTTTGCAGGAAACGCATAGCTTTGATTTTCCCGGTTTTTGAGCGACCAGCCGTCCAGATCCATCAAACCAGATCCCCTGTTGGCGATATCAACCCACTGATCGGCACCCTGGTAGTTTACGCTTATGATCTTGACGATATCCGTCCCAACGCCCGCTGGAGCGGCTGCAGTCCCTCCCAGCGAGAGAGCAAAAAATATCAATAAAATTGCCAGTCTGATCAAGCATCCACCCGTGCTTTTCATTAACATACCTCATACCTCCATGAACCTTCTCGCCTGCAAACAATAGGCCTTGCTCAAAAGAGGCTCATCAGCTCCTCGGCTATTATCCTGTAGCCCGCCTCATTGGGGTGGTCCAAGCCCGGCAAGATCAGGGAACTCAGCGGCGTGCCAGCTCGCACCCGCTTCATCCAGGCGCCGTAGACGTCCACAAAGCCCACATTCATCTCTTTTGCCACCCTCTCCACCGTCTGATAGTAGTCCAATACCCTCTGGTCATAGGGAGGGCTCTCCAGGGGCTGGGATGATAAGAGCAAGATCTCCGAGTCCGGGCCTGCCCGGATACGGCGTACCATCTCCACCAGGTTCATCTCGAACTCCTCCAGGCTCAGCACTAAAACGCAGTCGTTGATGCCGAAGTTTATGGTGACCAGATCCGGCTCATAAGATAGCACCGCCCAGTCCAGCCGGCCCAGGCCGTCCTGGCTGGTATCCCCACATATGCCAGAGTTGATCATCTCTATCTTTGAATCGGGGAACCTCTGCCGGAGCGACTCCAGCAAAAAGGAGGGAAAACCTCGCCGTACGGCATAGCCTGCGGTGATAGAGTCACCAAAGCATACGATAGTGGCATCCGCCCCGGACTCAAGGTCCCGGCGCGTCTTTTCCACATACTTCCTTTGCTCTTCTTTCATGAGAATTCCCTCAAGTCATTCGTCCTTTATGGAAATGAAATAGTCCCCGGATACTGCTACCTTGCCTTTCCTGCAGCTTTCACGGCCTTTTTCATCTCCCCAATCAATGCCTCCAGCTCCTCTATCCTGCCCCTAGCGATCAGGTCTACGCAGGCCGATCCCACTATAGCGGCATCGGCCCCAGCCCGGATGACATCCGCCGCCTGGTCGGGGGTGGAGATGCCGAATCCCACCGCCTTTGGCTTTTTGCCCGGCACCCGGGCGATGAGGTCCCTGGTGTCCTGCAGGACCTCGCTTCTCGCCCCGGTGACGCCGACCCTGGCCACCAGATAGAGAAAGCCGCCCGTCTCTTCAGCGATCAGCTCGATCCGTGCAGGGGGCGTGTTGGGTGCTACCAGGTAGATCAGGTCCACGCCATACTTGTCGCAGGCCTCCTTAAGGGGCGCGGCCTCCTCCGGGGGCAGGTCGGGAACGATCATGCCGGTGATGCCACAGCCGGCACAGTCCCGGGCAAACCTCTCCAGGCCCCGGGCATAGACCATATTGTAGTAACCCATGAAGACCTTGGGGACGGGCACATCAGCCTCTTCTGCCACCTGGAAGTACGCATCGGTGTTCATCCCCGCGGCGATAGCCCTCTGCGCTGCCGCCTGGATGGTCGGCCCGTCCGCTATGGGATCTGAATGGGGTAACCCCAGCTCGATGATATC
>DAIO01000192.1:0-11043 GCA_002498745.1 Methanosaeta sp. UBA533
TCTTATTCAATGTGAAGAGATCATCCTCAAAGAAGATCATTTCAATTTTGTATTCGTCATAAAGCAGCCTCATCTCCTCGATGATATTATCAGGAGACCGATATCGGATCTTATTTCCGAATATGTCTTTGCTGCAGAATCTGCAAGAGAACTGACATCCCCTCGAGGTGACCATGGGGGAAAAGGCGACGCCCATATTTGTTTTCCATGAATCGGTATATTTATTCATATCCAGCAGATGCCTTGAGGGAAAGGGGATCTCGTCGAGGTTTTTTATAAATTCCCTCGGAGGCGTTCTTACCTCATTTCCTTTAGAGATAAAAGAGATGCCCCTTACCTCCTCCAGAGGCAGATCTTTCTTTTGCGCACGGATCAGATCAACGATGGTCCTTTCACCCTCACCATAGCATACAATTGAGTAGCCGCCCTCATAGAGCCTGGTGCTTGGCAAATTCATGACCCCCGGTCCACCGATGATGAAGAGGGCATCTTTTTCGTTAACCATACCGGGAATCTTTAGCGCCTCACCCAGCAGAGGCATGGTGGCGGTGACCCCGATGATGTCCGCCCTCAATTCAGAAATTCTTTTAACATACTCTTCGCGCTCTAAAATAAAGCCATCAATTATTTCTATATCTAAATCGTTATCATAAGCCAGAAGGGATGATGCCAGATATGCCAGCCCCAGGGGCGGTTCTGGACAAATGGAATATGCAAATCTGCCGTTAGGCTGCACAAGAGCTATCTTCATGATTAAGTGTTCAATCAAATGATTATTTATATTATCCTGAAGAGAGATCCTCTTCCTCCGATATTATAAGAGATGCGCGACGAAGAAGTCTCCCATTCCGAGATTTGCCGTGAGATGATAATCGATGGAAGAAGTACCAGGTGTGAAAGAATAGTATCCAGGTGAGAGGATCGGCCTTCGAAGGCAATCTTTATAAGGGGAGAGGTTGCAGCAGGATCTCTGCTCAGAGTGAGCCCACATCGATAAAGGTGGGGGTATCAGCAGCGCTCGTGCAGATGGACCTTCCTAATGCCAAGGTGGCGGAGCGGCTACGCAAATGCCTGCAGAGCATTACCACTCCGGTTCGAATCCGGACCTTGGCTTCTCATTTTCAGGAAAAGCTTATATCTGCTCAAGTCAGTGCAATACAGTCCTAATTATTAAGGAGGCTTAGTTGATTTTGAGCGAAGCTACGGGCTATGATGCAAGCCAGATCCAGGTTCTCGAGGGCCTTGAGGCGGTCAGGCGCCGGCCCTCGATGTACATAGGCAGCACAGACTCCCTGGGGCTGCACCATCTGGTCTATGAAGTAGTGGACAACAGCGTGGACGAGGCCCTGGGAGGATTTTGCAGCGAGATCAATGTGACCATCAACCCCGGAGGGAGCGTCTCCGTCCGGGACGATGGCCGGGGCATCCCGGTTGATAACCATCCCCAGTTTAACCGGCCTGCTCTGGAGATCGTCTTAACGGTGTTGCATGCAGGGGGCAAGTTCGACCATGAATCTTATGGGGTCTCTGGCGGACTGCATGGGGTGGGCGTCTCCGTGGTCAATGCCCTCTCCGAGTGGATGGAGGTGCAGGTCCGCAGGAATGGACGGATCTACTGGCAGCGATTCGAACGGGGCAAGGTGGTCTCGGATCTGGAGGACCGGGGCAGCTCGGATCATACCGGAACCACCATCGCCTTCAAGCCTGATAACAGCATATTCGAGGAGACCGAGTTTTCCTTCGACACCCTCTCCTCCCGTCTGAGGGAGCTGGCCTTTCTGAATCGCGGCCTGAAGATAACAATAAAAGACGAGCGATCCGATAAGGAGAACATATTCCAGTATGCGGGAGGCATCCTCTCCTTTGTGCAATACCTCAATACGAATAAGGAGGTGTTGCACGAGCAGCCGGTCTACTTCTCGCGCAGCAAGAATGGGACCCAGGTGGAGGTGGCCCTGCAGTACAACAACTCCTATGCGGAAAATGTATTCTCCTATGCCAATAACATCAACACCCGCGAGGGCGGAACTCACCTCATGGGCTTCCGCGCCGCTTTAACCCGCACGGTCAATGATTATGCCCGGAATAACAAGCTATTCAAGAACGAGATGAAGCTGGGAGGCGAGGATCTGCGGGAGGGGCTGGTGGCAGTCATAAGCGTGAAGCTGCCCGATCCCCAGTTCGAGGGCCAGACCAAGACCCGGTTGGGAAACAGCTCCATCCGAGGAATCGTAGAGTCGATGGTGGCAGAGGGCCTGGCGGAGTACTTTGAGGAGAACCCTCTTGTAGCGACAACCATTGTGGAGAAGGCAGCAGAGGCCATGCATGCCCGCGAGGCGGCCAGGAAGGCCAAGGAGCTGACAAGGCGCAAGAATGCCCTGAGCTCTGGTGGACTGCCTGGAAAGCTGTCCGACTGCTCAAACAATGATCCAACGAAATGCGAGATCTACATCGTGGAGGGCGAGAGCGCTGGTGGGAGTGCAAAACAGGGACGGAACAGGCATTTTCAGGCCATACTGCCCCTGCGGGGCAAGATCCTCAATGTGGAAAGGGCGAGGCTGGACAAGATCCTGAAGAACGCCGAGATTCGCAATATGATCGTGGCCTTCGGCACGGGAGTGGGAGACGACTTCGATGTCACCAAGGCCAGGTACCATAAGGTGGTGATAATGACCGATGCCGATGTGGACGGCTCGCACATTCGCACCCTTCTGCTCACCTTCTTCTACCGTTACATGAGGCCCCTGATCGATGCCGGCTATGTGTTCATCGCCCAGCCCCCCCTCTATCAGGTCAAGAAGGGAAAGCAGGCCAATTATGCCTACAGCGATGATCAGCTGAACGAGCTGGTAGCAGGCATGGCCAAGCCCGTCATTCAGAGGTATAAGGGCCTGGGAGAGATGAATCCAGAGCAACTGTGGGATACGACCATGGACCCGGAGAAGAGGATCATGCTCAAGGTTACCCTGGAGGATGCAGTAGAGGCAGATAGGATCTTTACCATCCTCATGGGCGACCAGGTGGAACCGCGCCGTGAGTTCATAGAGACGCATGCCAAGTATGTGAAGAATCTTGATATCTGAGGTGGATCGTGACAGAAGTACTGGTTAACATCACCGAGGAGATGAAGTCCTCTTACATCGATTATGCCATGAGCGTGATCGTAGGGAGGGCTCTGCCCGATGTTCGAGACGGGTTGAAGCCCGTTCACCGCCGCATTCTCTATGCCATGTATGAGCAGGGGATGACCCACGATCAGCCCTACAAAAAGTCCGCTCGCGTGGTGGGCGACGTGATGGGCAAGTACCACCCCCACGGTGACGCGGCCATATATGAGACCATGGTCAGAATGGCTCAGACCTTCTCCATGCGTTATCCTCTGATTGATGGCCAGGGCAACTTCGGCTCCATCGACGGAGATCCGGCTGCAGCCATGAGGTACACCGAGGTTCGCCTATCCCGGATCGCCGAGGAGATGCTGGCAGACATCGAGAAGAACACCGTGGACTTCGTGCCCAACTATGACGGCTCGTTGAAGGAGCCAGTGGTCCTTCCAGGAAAGCTTCCCAACCTGCTCCTCAACGGCTCGACTGGAATCGCCGTGGGCATGGCGACCAACATCCCACCCCATAATCTGAATGAGCTGGCAGGGGCGATCATCCATCTGATAGACAATCCCCAGGCCTCAGTGGGCGAGCTGATGCATTATTTGCCGGGCCCGGATTTTCCCACCGGCGGTTATATCGTGGGCCGGGCGGGAATCGAGTCAGCCTATCATACCGGCAAGGGAAGCATAATGATGCAGGCCAAGTCGGAGATTGAGGAGGGGTCAAGGAGCACCAAGATCATCTTTTCCGAACTGCCCTACCAGGTGAATAAGGCCAAGCTGATCGAGGATATAGCGGAGATGGTCAAAGGGGGACGTCTGGAGGGTATATCCGATCTGCGGGATGAGTCGGACAAAGATGGCATCCGCATGGTAGTGGATATTAAGACCGGATTCAACGCCAATGTGGTCTTAAACCAGCTGCATAAGCACACCGCTTTGCAGAGCAGCTACGGCATCAACAACATGGTCCTGGTGGACGGGATGCCCAAGATCCTCTCTTTGAAAGAGACCCTGGAGCAGTACATCTATTACCGCTCCATAGTGGTGGAGAGGCGCACCCGCTTCGAGCTGGATGCGGCTGAGAAGAGGGCCCATATTCTGGCAGGTCTGCTCATCGCCCTGAACAACATCGATGAGGTTATAAGGATCATCAAGGCCGCCTCAACGCCCGCTGTGGCCAGGGATGGTCTGATGGAGGCATTCCTTCTCTCTGAGGAGCAGGCAAAAGCTATTCTGGAAATGAGGCTGCAGAGGCTTACGGGCCTTGAGCAGGAGAAGATCGTCTCCGAGGCGGCAGAGCTGGAGCGGCAGATCGAGCGGCTTCGCCAGATCCTCTCCAGCAATCTGGAGATTCTGAGCATCATCAAGGACGAACTCACAGAACTCATCAGCAAGTACGGCGACGAGCGGCGCACCCAGATCATCGATGCTGAGGGCGAGGTCACTAATGAGGACCTCATTCAGGAGGAAGAGGTGGCAGTGACCATCACCAGCTCAGGATACATCAAGCGCCAGCCCGTCAATACCTACCGCATGCAAAGAAGGGGCGGGCGGGGGGTTATAGGAGCCGAGACCAAGACAGAGGAGTTTGTAACCGATGTCTCCACCGCCTCCACCAAGGATTATCTGCTATTCTTCACCGACAAGGGCAAAGCCCACTGGCTCAAGGTCTATGAGGTTCCCGCTCTGGGAAGGGCGGCCCGAGGCAAGTCCATAGTGAACCTGCTCCAGCTGGAGCCGGATGAGAGGATTGCCGGGGCCATCCCGGTGAAGAGCTTCGAGGCGGGATACATCGTGCTGGTGACCAGGAGCGGCAATATTGTGAAGATGCCCTTGCAGGCCTTCTCCAATCCCCGCAAGGGGGGGATAAAGGCGGTGAACCTGAAGGGCGATAGCCTGGTCTCGGCCAAGCTGACCAATGGAGAAAAGGAGCTCTTGGTGGCCACCAAGTTCGGAAAGGCCATCCGGTTCAAAGAGGGCGATGTGCGTGCCTCCAACCGGGGAACCATGGGTGTCAAGGCGATCAGCCTGAATATGGGAGACGAGCTGATCAGCATGGATGTGATCGAGTCCGGCACAGGCTCAACTCTGCTCACCATCACCAACCAGGGCTATGGCAAGAGGACGGAGCTGGAGGAGTATCCCCAGCAGAGGCGTGGGGGCAAGGGAGTCAAGAACATCGATGCCCGAAAGGGCTATGTCTGCTGCACCACCACTGTCTCTGAGGATGACGAACTGCTGGTCACCACCAGGGACGGGGTGATAATCAGGATACCGACAAGCGACATCCGGGTGCAGGGACGGTCGACCCAGGGCGTGCGGATCATGAATGTCAAGCCGGGAGACGAGGTGGCGGCAGTGGCGAGGATAAACTGAGGGGAAGTCCGGCGGAGAGAGACGGCCTGGGACATAGAGCTTTTGTCGTTATCCCGGCCGTTGACCCCACCGGGGTCGAAGCGCTCATGAAAGCAGTTCATGGTTTTCCAGCCAGGAATAATTGATGTCCTCAATGCTCGTTGTTCTCTTCTTCCCGAACTATTGCCGATAAGCTGCCGATGTATTGCCGATATTTTGCCGATAAACTATAGGATCGAGCACGGCGGGAGGGATTGGCCACTTCCAGCCAGCCATCTTTAACCCAATCCTTTAGAAGGTTCCTGGCCATGCGCTCGGAGAGGCCAAGCTCTGCTGCCACCTGAGGAGCTGTGACGGTTTCCTTTGCTGCAAAGAGGCCGAGCACCACCCTTGCCCGATGATCCAGGCGGCGCAGCTCCTCCGGCACGGCCCCTCCCAAGGCGCACTTTTGGGCAGTGAGCCGGACTGCCTCAAAGACTGCTGCCAGAGTGGAGATGAAGTATTCCAGCCAGGGCGTCACATCGGCCTCGCTTCTGCCGAAGTAGTAGTTGTGGTGAGGATGAGTAGTTAGGGCTTGATAGTAGCTGGGAAGATCTCGGGCGTGGTGCTCCTCCAGTGAGAAGAAGCCGTTCAGGCCGTAGCCGCCTTTATGCAGGATAAATGTGGCCAGCAGGCGCGAAGTCCTGCCGTTGCCGTCGTAATAGGGGTGGATGGTGACAAACTGGTAGTGGACCAGGCCGGCTATGAGGGGAGCAGGCAGCCCGGACCTTTCCGCCTCGTCTGCCCAGGCCACCAGGGATGCCATGAGGGCCGGGACGTCCTTTGCCTCCGGGGGCAGGTAGATCAAAGAGCCCGTAGCGCTGTTCTTGATGGCATTCTGGCCTTCCCGGTAGGGCGTGGGCTTCGCACGGGGACCGACCTCGACCAGAGCATGAAGCCTCTTGATCAGCTCCTCAGTGAGCGGCTTTTTCTTCGCTGCCCAATCCTCGACCCTGAGGAGAGCGTTCCAGTAATTTCGCACCTCGGAGACATCCCTCTCCCGGCCGGCGATTTGCAGATTGGCGTCGGCGATTGCCGCCTTTGCCTGGGACATGGTGAGGCGGTTTCCTTCAATGAAAGTGGAATAGTGCACCGCCCGCACGCGAGCATGCGCCCGAAGCTCGGCCTCGGCGGCGGGCGGCAAGGGCGTATGCTCCACTAAGGCGCGGGCTGCCTCGATCTGCATCAGGCCACGGGCGATGGCGGGGGTGAGGGTGAAACGGGGGGACCAACTTGGAGCTTTCATTATTTCCTTCTGTTGTATGTCATTGACTTTTTGCATTCATGATTTTCAGGGATAAGTCTCAGAAAGCCTGAACGCCATCCGAGGAGAAGTTTCCACGTGTGATGAAGATGCCTGTTACAGCTGTAATAGCCGCTCCGCTGGATCGGCTCTTACCTTGCTCTCTCCCTTGAAGCAAGTTAAAATAAAAAAAATAATTCGATGGAGTAGCCATATCTTGCCGGATAAGGTTGGATAAGCGGACCCTTTCGAGAAGGTAGAGAACGCCTTTGCCCTGATAGTGCAGCTTGTCAATGGGCCGCCAATCGCACCCTTTTCCCTTAAGCTCCTGCACCGCCTGGCGGAACTTGAAATCGGCATACTTGATAAAGATCAAGCCGAGAACCGGCAGAGAGTACTCGGAAGCCATCAATTTGGAGTCGGCACGCAGTTCCTCCGCCGCAATCCAGAGGCGCTTTTCTATACCTTTGTGGTTTCCCTGCACTGCAACTCCTCTTGAGCTTTTTTAGTGTCATTTTTAGCAAACCGCTTAACATTTATACCGTTTGCCCTCCTTCACATTTCACCACATTTTAGCTTCATGGCCCGCTCGATCTTCGGCATCGATCCTGGACTGCCGCTCAAGTAAAGCCTTCAAACAGCCCAACACCTTCGATGCGGTCAGTAGATGCAAGCGAATCGCCAAGCTTCTTTGGGAAAAAATCCCGCGGGATCCGTAAACCACAAGGATTATATTCCCTCGTCCGTAGGGACTGATCATACTCTGATGTATAAAAATGCACATAAAAGATCAATATAAACCAGCGAAACATCCCATAACGAGTAATTTCAGGCGAAGGTGAAAAGGATTTGAGAAGATTGCTCTCCGGCAATGAGGCCATAGCCCGTGGGGCCCACGAGGCCGGTGTAACCATCGGCACGGGCTATCCCGGGACTCCCTCCACCGAGATCCTGGAGAACCTGGCCAAGTACTGTCCGGAGGTCTACTGCGAGTGGTCACCCAATGAGAAGGTGGCTTTTGAGGTCGCAGCCGGAGCCTCCCTTGCCGGGGCGCGCTCCATTGTGACCATGAAGCATGTGGGGCTGAATGTGGCCGCAGATCCGCTCATGACATTGAGCTACATCAGCGTGGAGGGCGGGTTTGTGGCCTGCGTGGCAGACGACCCTGGGATGCACTCCTCCCAGAACGAGCAGGACACTCGCAATTATGCCCGCTTTGCCCGGGTCCCCCTTTTTGAGCCGGCGGACAGCCAGGAGGCTAAAGACCTGCTCATGCTCGCCCTCTCCGTCTCGGAGGAGTTCAAGACTCCGGCCATACTGCGCTCAACGACGAGAGTCAGCCACTCTCGCAGCCTGGTCGAGTTGGGGGAGAGAGCTGGCGGGAATAAGATCGGCTTTGTCAAAAACCCGCCCCGGTTCGTTCCCATACCGGTATGGGGCCGGCCCATGCGCCAGAGGGTGGAAGAGAGGCTGAAAGAGCTGCAGGCGCTCTCAGAAAAGTCGCCAGCAAATCGCATCGAGTGGAGGTCAAAAGGCCTGGGAATCATCACCTCCTCCATCGCCTACCAGTATGCCCGCGAGGTCTGGCCGGACGCCTCGGTTCTGAAGCTGGGATTCTCCTATCCCTTCCCGGACGCATTGATCCGGGAGTTTGCCCAGGGTGTGGACCGGGTCTTGGTGGTCGAAGAACTGGATCCGTTCATTGAGGAGCACGTAAAAGCCCTGGGGATATCCTGCCAGGGGAGAGATTTCGTGCCGGGGATCATGGAGCTGTCCGTGGACCGACTGCTCCAGTCCAGAAGGCTGATGGAAGGAGGAGGGGCCACCCGAAAGGAAGAAGATCCTTTCCGAGAGCTCCTTCCTCCCCGCCCGCCGGTGCTCTGCCCCGGCTGCCCTCATCGGGGGGTCTTCTATGCTCTCTCCAGGGAGGATGTGGTGGTCACCGGGGACATAGGATGCTACAGCCTGGGCGCTTTCCCGCCCCTGGACCGGATGGACAGCATCCTCTGCATGGGAGCGGGAGTCTCCATGGCTCATGGCATGGAGAAGGCGGGAGAGAAGAGAAAGGTGGTGGGCGTGGTTGGAGACTCCACCTTCTTTCACTCCGGGATCACTGGTCTCTTGGATATCGTCTACAATAAGGGCCACTCCACCATAATCGTGCTGGACAACCGCACCACCGCCATGACCGGCCACCAGGACCATCCGGGAACCGGCAGGACCATCATTGGCGAGCCGACGGTCGCCGTCTCCATCGAGGATATCGGCCGGGCCTGTGGCATCAAGAGGGTCCGGACGATAGATCCCTACCAGCTGGATGATACCAGAGAGGCGATCAAAGAGGAGCTGGCGGCAACGGATCCCTCTCTGATCGTATCCCGCGCTCCCTGCCCCCTGCGGGAGAGGAGAAGGGTGGGGGCGATGAGAACCATCCTGACAGAGGAGTGCAGGTCCTGCGAGCTGTGCCTCTCTTTGGGCTGCCCGGCGATAGAGGGAGTGGATGGGGTGATGAAGATCAATCAGACCCTCTGTGCGGGCTGCGGCCTGTGCGAACAGATCTGCCCTGCCGGGGCGATTGTCAGCCGGGAGGGAGTATGATCGAGAGGCTGGTGGAAGGGACAGAGGGAATGAAAAACCAGGAGAGCTTAAAGAGCAAAAACAGCGCAGCAAGCTCACCAGACAGGAGCCCGAAAGAGACCAAGAGCATCGTCCTCGTCGGCGTGGGAGGTCAAGGGATACTGCTGGCCAGCGAGATCTTAGCCCAGACAGCGATGATTCAGGGCTACCAGGTCAAGACCAATGAGGTGCACGGCATGGCCCAGCGGGGGGGCTCGGTGATGGCCCAGATTCGTTATGGAGAAGAGGTCAAGAGCCCCCTGGTCTCCAAGAAGAGCGCTCATATCCTGGGTGCGCTGGAGAAGGTGGAAGCCCTGCGGTACTGGGAGTTTCTCCGGCCGGACGGCCTGGCCGCGGTCAGTAGCCAGGCCATAGTGCCGGTGACCGTCTCCTCCGGTCTTGCCCGCTACCCGGAGAATGCAGAGGAGCTGCTGGCCAGGGCCTTTCCCCGGCTGGTCTATATCGATGCCCCGAAACTGGCAGCAGAGCTGGGTGATAGCAGGGCGGCCAACATCATACTGCTGGGAGCAATTTCCCGGGGACTGGACCTCCCCCTGGAATCCTGGGAGGAGGCCATCGGCCTGTGCGTCCGGGAGAGGTTCCGAGATCTCAATTTGAAAGCGTTTTCACTTGGCAGGAGCAAAGCATGACACAGAAGGGCAATTTTCACAATGAATCGATGGAGACGGCATCCAGGGAGAGCATTCATGAGCTGCAATCCCGACGGCTGAGGGCCATCGTCGGTCACGTCTATGAATCCAATGCCATCTACAGGCGTCTATTCGATGAGAAGGGCATCCGGCCTGAGGACATCAGAACAGCAGAGGATGTGGTCCGGCTGCCATTCACCGGTAAGAGGCTGTAATGAAATAAATTAGGTAAAATCTATAATTTTGTTGGGTTTAATTGTATAATTCCATTCTCCATGAAATTTGTCCGATGTCAAGTTCACCTCTTTAAATTCATCATCATATATTTTTATACCTTTCGGATAGACTTTTTCGTCCAACTGGCACTCAACATGAAGCCCTTTTTGCGTAGTGGTAGCAGCAATGAGGTTTACTATGGCTTCATGACTAATTAAGGGTTTTCCCCTCCAGTTTTGGGTTATGAATGAAAAGAGCCTGTGCTCTATCTTGTTCCATTTGCTTGTTCCTGGTGGAAAATGTGATACTGATATTTCTAATCCTGATTCGTCTGCAAGCTTCTGAAGTTCAACTTTCCATAATCGCACTCGGTAGCCGTTTGAACCGCCCGAATCCGCTGTGATTAGAAGCTTGCGGGCATCTGGATATGCCATTTTTCCCATCGTGTTCCACCATTGTCGTATGCTTTCTACCGCAAAAGCTGATGTATCATGATCAGTACCTACACTGACCCAACCTTCATTTCTTGAAATATCATAGATGCCATACGGATTTACTTTCCCCAGGCCTTCTATCTTAAAATCATGAACAAGCACTTTCAAAGGATTGCCTTTCAAGCGATATTCACGACCACCATTCTTAAAGTTTCCAACAAGCTCCTTCTTCTTTGTATCTACAGAGATCACTGGCTGACCGTACTTTATAAACAATTTGGTTTTATTATTTATTAATATAAATTGACCATTTCTGTCGGGATTATTATCACCTTCAATTACTTTTTGATTTGATTGCAGACTATAGCCTTGGTTGTGAAG
>DAIO01000051.1:0-2598 GCA_002498745.1 Methanosaeta sp. UBA533
TGGAAGAAGATTGTGCGTCTCGTACTTGGATACGGATTTGCCTTCTTTCTCCCAAGCATCTTTTCGGTATGCTAAGGTCTGATTGTATGTCCACCGGCATAGATCTAGGGTCCTCTCCATCTTCGTCCTTTGGGACTTTGTTGGATAGATCCTAAATTTATATGCCTTGAGCATATACACTTGTTATGCGGTTGATTGTGTTTATAGTTTTCTGCACAATGGTGGGGCACGATTCATCCCCTCCCCTGAAGGAGAGGGGTCTTCTCTGCCCCTACACCCCGACGTTATAACCGTCTCCTCTGAAGGCAAGAACACCTTCGGCGTCGCCTACGACCCAAACAGCGGCAGAAGCTTATTGTTTGCCTATCAGAATCCAATCCGCATCCAACCCAGTAATAGCAACCTGGCGCCATTCACCTCGGTGCTGGCCAGCAGGTAGAAGTAAGCTCAGAGGAAATAGGGCCAGTAACGCCTCTGAGCCAGACTCAAGGAGGGATAGAAGGTTCCACTCATGTCAGTCCCGACGGACGTGATATCTACGGCCCGGATGGAGGAGCAGGCAATGCCGCGGGTCAGACGGATGCGACCTCTGAGGTCCCCCAGGACGGATGCTATGCAGATCCCACGACAGGCGAGGTAATCTGTGTAGACGCTTTTGGCGAAGTCACCAATCCTTCGAGCAGCACGGGAACTGCGTACACCACGCAACCCGATGCAGGCTCATCAGTTCCGCAAAGTCTGCAGGAATGCGAGACCTACACCTCCGAGATCTGTGGAACGTGGACCCGAATGGGAGATCAATTCAATGCGAAGTGGGACAACGGCGCCAGCGCAACGCTGAATGTGGAGCGCTGGGATAATGGTGCCGTGGTGCTCACTCGCCATGATACCGTTGGATCTTCCGCTGGACTGACAGCGCGTTACGAGGGCCGATGCACAGAAAACCATGTCGATGGCATGGTTACGTGGACATGGAATGGTTCCACATGGAGCGGAACGTGGAGTGCGAACTGGTGATCGCCTGAACCCTATTTCGCTGAGCACTGAGGGCCAGGCTAGCTTCGTTTATTTTTTCAGCTCTTTGCTGCAAGTTAAAAAAATTAAATATAATCATATCTAATAATCATATCTAATATAATAATATCCAATACAACAATATCTAATACGATGACCATTAAAAGATCTGCTATGTCCACCTATCTGGAGCATCCACTACTGAAGCCGCATACCGTAGAAAAGAGGCTCTTCCAGATGGATCTGGCTGCCTCCGCCCTTAAGTCCTCCAGCTTAATAGTGGTTCCCACGGGCCTGGGCAAAACAGTCATCGCGCTCATGGTTCTTCTCGCCCGGCTGGACAAGGGACGGGTCCTCTTTCTTGCCCCCACCAAGCCTCTGGTGGAGCAGCATGCAACCTTCTTGTGCCGTGTGCTCAAGGATGGAGGTGAGGTGACCATGATGACCGGCGAGATGATGCCAGAGAAAAGGAAGGCAGCCTGGGAAGCTGCGCGAATTACAGTATCCACTCCCCAGGTGATAGAGAATGATCTTCTCTCCCGCAGGATCGATCTGGAGGATATCTCCCTGATAATATTCGATGAGGCCCACCGGGCAGTGGGAAACTATGCTTATGTCTATATTGCAGAACGCTATGCTCGAGAGGGGACCAATCCTCTGGTCCTGGGAATCACCGCCAGCCCAGGCAGCGAGAAGGAGAAGATCGCCGAGATCTGCACCAACCTCTGTATAGAAAATATCCAGACNNAAGGACTCTGATGTAGCGCCTTTTGTTCACTCCAGGGAGATCGAATGGGTGAGGCTCACCGTTCCCAAGGAGCTACTTGATATCAGAACGGCGATAGAGGAGGTGCTGAGAGATCGGATAGATGACCTAAACCGCCTGGGGATCAGCCCGGCGAGGATCGATCCCAGAGCCACAAAAAAGGAGCTCCTCGGCCTTCAGGCCATGCTCATGTCCTCAGCTAAAAGACAGGCCAATCAGGCCACATTCAAGGGCATATCCATCCTGGCCGAGGTTCTCAAGCTCTATCATGCCGTGGAGCTGGCTGAGACCCAGGGCACAGAAGCTCTGCTCAAGTACTTCCAGCGGCTGCAGGGCGAGGCCATCTCCCGCAGCGGCTCGAAGGCCTCTCGCCGGATTATGGAGGACCCCAAGTTCCGCCAGGCCATGCAGGCCTTAGAGGAGCTGAAGGTGGAGCATCCCAAGCCTGCCATGGTCAGGAAGATACTGACCGAGCAGATCGAGGCCAAGCCCGAGTCCCGGATCATGGTATTCACCAATTACAGGGACACCGCCTCCGCTCTCATCCGATTTTTAAAAGAGGATCCCAAGATCAAGGCCGTTCGCTTTGTGGGCCAGTCCAGCCGGGCAGATGATGAGGGCCTGAGCCAGAAGAAGCAGGCTGAGATCCTGCAAAGGTTCAGGGCAGGGGAGTACAATGTCCTCATCGCCACCTCGGTGGGGGAGGAGGGGATCGATATTCCGGCCACTGATATGGTCCTCTTCTACGAGCCGGTTCCTTCGGAGATTCGCAGCATTCAGCGCAAGGGCAGGACGGGGAGGGCGAGGAGCGGAAGGGT
>DAIO01000108.1:0-5705 GCA_002498745.1 Methanosaeta sp. UBA533
GGAGGTGTACAGGCCGATGTCTGAGAGCTATTCCACAATAAATCCCTGCAATATGTGCATGCCCATGGGATCGGTCCTGGCTTTCCGGGGAGTCGAGGGGTGCATGCCTCTGTTTCACGGCTCTCAGGGCTGTGCTACCTACATGCGATTGTACCTCGCCCACCACTTCCGAGAGCCAGTGGACATTGCATCCTCGGCCCTGAGCGAGAAGGGGACGGTTTATGGTGGCTCTGCCAACCTGAAGATGGGTCTGAAAAACCTCATCATCGGTTACAGCCCCAAGGCCATCGGCGTAGCCACGACCTGTCTTGCCGAGACCATTGGAGACGACATCGTCCAGATCATAAATGAATTCCGTGCCGAGGAGAAATCCAATATCCCAATCATTCCAGTGTCCACTCCCAGCTATTCCGCCTCTCATGAGGAAGGATATGCCAGAGCGCTCCAGGCATTGGTTCAGAGCCTGGCCAGGAGAACAGAGCCCGGCGGCAGGATAAATCTGATCATCGGATCGTTTGTTTCTCCAGCGGATGTGCGCTACCTCAAAAATATGATTATTGATTGGGGATTTGCAGACGGGTTCATCCTGTTTCCCGATATATCCCAGACCCTTGATGCTCCGCGAGAGGAAAACCCGCCAAGGATCACAGAGGGTGGCACAACACTAGAGGATATGGTTGACACTGCCAACTCACGCTGTACACTGACCATCGGCGGGCGCTTCCAGAGCAGTTCGGCTGGGGGATTTTTGGAACGAGAGTTCAGAGTGCCGCAAACGGCTCTGCCCTTGCCCATTGGCCTTAAAGATACCGACCTTTTCGTATCCATGCTGGAGGAGCAGACTGGAATTGCCCTCCCCGAGAGGTATGAGGCCCAGAGGGGCAGGCTGCTTGATGCCATGGCTGATGTTCACAAATACATGGCAGGGGTGAGGGTGGCAGTTTATGGAGATTCCGATATTGCTCTGGGACTGACAAGGTTCCTCTGTGAAGCGGGAGCCATTCCGGCCGTTGTGGCAACCGGATCGAGAAGCACCCGCTTTGAGGCGGAGATAAGGGAGGCGTCTGATGATGCCCGAATTCTCCTGGGAGCTGATTTCAGCCAGATCCACGACAAAATAAGGAATGCAAGAATCGACCTGATGCTGGGCACCTCCAATGGCCGTCAGATATCAAATAAAGAGGGAATACCTCTGGTGCGGGTGGGGCTTCCCAACCACGATCGAGTGGGAGCAACGCGACAGCTCCTGGTTGGGTACGAGGGTGCCGCCCGGCTTGCGGATGCCATCACCAATGCTCTGCTGGATGAAGGCTCACGAGTGATTTGACCTTTTCGAGCTGATTTTGTTCCATCTGGCAAGGCTTAAATAAGTTTACATAATAGCTCACTAATTAGAAAGAAGTTAGTGCATATGGTTATTAAGAATATATCTGAGTATATTGAAATTAGCTGAAAGATCGAAGCACATTGAAGCATATCGGGATATACATTAATAATCGTTGCATTTAGGGAGGACAAAGCCTTGATGAATAAACCTGTATTTGTCGCAATTTTTGCAGCCCTGGTCCTTTCCATGTCTGCAGGATTCGCCCAATCACCAGATGAGCTCACAGTCTTTACAGCGGCTTCGCTGACAGGAGCTTTTGGCGAAATAGGAGAGATGTACGAGAACGAAACCGGCATCCATGTGGCATTCAACTTCGACGGCTCACAGGCACTGCGCACCCAGCTCGAAAACGGTGCTTATGCCGATCTCTTCGCTTCAGCCAATATGAAGCAGATGAATGCCGTAAGAGAGAGCGGGCTAGTGAACAACAGCAGCGTCGCCATCTTCACAAGAAATAAGCTCTCGCTCATTGTCCCCAAGGATAACCCTGCAAACATCCGGAATCTGACCGACCTCGCCCGGCCGGGTGTCAAGATCGTCATGGGAACAAAGGATGTGCCGGTAGGCGACTATGCTCTTCAGATCATAGCCAAGCTTGGCAACGACTCTGCATATGGTCCTGACTATGAGACAGAGGTGATGGCCAATGTCATCTCTCAAGAGACCAGTGTCAGCTATGTGGTGACCAAAGTGGCCCTGGGAGAGGCGGATGCCGGATTTGCATATGTCTCCGATGTCACCCAGGATATGATAAGCAAGATAGATAAGATAGTTATCCCGGACGAATACAATATCATAGCCGAGTACCCCATGGGAATGCTTATGGAATCAAAGTATCCTGGCGAGAGCCTGGTGTTCATGGATCTGGTGATGTCGGATGAGGGGAGAGCGGTCCTGGAAAAGTACGGCTTTGATCCCGTCGAAAGCGAGCCTGAGGTGCGTGAGGAGACTGCTTCGGCAACAGAAGCTGCAGCTTAACCGGATGATCTCTTTTTTTTGAGCCAGGGATAGAAATAAAACCAAGAGAATTTAATGAAGAGATCGAGTAACCAATGGCTTCCAATCAGACCGATATCAATCGTCTCGGCAAAAGGGATCTTGCTGAGCTGGCAGGTCGGGGGCAAGAGAGCATCAGCATCCTTTCCAGGGTGAGGGAAGTGGCTCTAAAAGCGGGTTTGGCCCTCTTGCTGATAATTGCCATGGCCTTCATAGCTCTGCCCGTGATCGCACTCTTTCTCAAAAGCCCCCTGGACACTACGCTCAGATCTCTTCATGATCCAGTGGTAATGGATGCACTCAGACTCAGTCTTATGACCTCCACCGTGACCACCATCACTGTGATATTAATGGGAACGCCTATCGCCTACGTCAGCGCTCGATTTCGATATTTCGGCAAGGAGCTGGCCGACTCCCTGATTGATCTGCCTGTTATCATGCCTCCTGCAGTGGCAGGAATTGCCCTGCTCATGGCCTTTGGCCGGATGGGAATATTGGGCCGGCACCTGGACGGTTTGGGAATTAGCATCGCCTTCACCACTCTGGCGGTGATCATGGCCCAGGTATTCGTCTCCAGCCCCTTTTTCATCCGCCAGGCGAGGACGAGCTTCGAGGATGTGGATATTGCTCTCGAGAATGCGGCTCGGACCCTTGGGGGTTCACGGGTCTACACCTTCTTTCATGTAATCCTGCCTATAGCCGTCAACGGCCTCGTCTCCGGGGCCATAATGGCCTTCGCCCGCTCTCTGGGAGAGTTTGGAGCTACCATCATGTTTGCCGGCAACTTTCAAGGCAGGACGCAGACCATGCCTCTGGCCATCTACACAGCCATGCAGGGCGATCTGGACGTCTCCCTGTGTATTGCCATAATATTGGTGGCCATTTCATTTGTGGTCATATTCCTGGTAAAGACTCTGACCCGGCGGGTGTATAAGAATGCTGGAAATTGACATCAAGAAGAGGCTTCGGGATTTCGATCTCGAGGTTAAGATGATGATCAAAGAAGGCGAGATCCTGATGCTGGTGGGAGATAACGGCTGCGGGAAGACCAGCCTGCTGAATTTAGTGGCCGGGCTGCAGGACCCGGACGAGGGCAGGATAGCGCTGGACGGAAGGCTGCTGTTCGATTCCGGTCTGAAGATCCGCGTCGCCCCTGAAGGGAGGAATATCGGATATGTCTTTCAGAGCTACGCTCTCTTTCCTCACATGAGCGTATATGACAATGTAGCCTTCGGCCTGCGGACCAGACGGCTTTCCCGGAATGCTGTTGAGTCCAGAGTAATGGAGCACCTGAAGGCTGCCGGGCTCTGGGATATCAGGAAGGCCAGGGCAGTGGAGGTCTCGGGAGGGCAGAGGCAGCGGGTAGCACTGGCGCGGGCATTGATCATCGAGCCCGATCTGCTATTGCTGGACGAGCCACTATCTGCATTGGACGTTCGTAAGCAGGCAGCCATGAGAAAGGAGCTTCGGGAAAGGATTCACGCCTGCCATGTGCCGAGCATCATTGTCACTCATGATCTGAGGGATGTGGCTTCTATTGGAGATCGGGCCTGTCTCCTGGAGAGGGGAAGGATCGCTCTCACTGGAGGCGCAGATGAGGTTATGGGCTGGGGAGAGGGCCTGCAGGATAGAGAAGGAGAGCAGTCGGAGGAATTATAGTCGGAGAAGGTCAGCATCTGGCCTTCCCCATCCCTTTGCAGAAATTTGTACCTTTGCTCAGCTCTCTGGATAAACTCTTCCACAGCTCACCGTCTTACCCGGATGCCATTGCTTTCCAGATAATCCTTGACCTGGCCCACAGTGTACTCTCCCCGGTGGAACATCCCTGCGGCCAAAGCGGAGTCGGCTTTTGCAACGGTGAAAGCCTCCAGGATATGCTGAGGTGTGGAGGCCCCGCCGCTGGCGATAACCGGGATTGCGACTGCATCGCAGATGGCTTTTGTCAGGGGCAGATCGTAGCCGATATTCGTCCCGTCCCGGTCCATGCTGGTGGGCAGGAGCTCGCCCGCGCCAAAGCTCTCCATCTTCCGGCACCAATCAATTGCATCGACTCCTACAGGCTCTCTGCCGCCGTATATCACCAGCTCGAACCAGGCTTTTGCGCCGTCCTCCATCTCATAGACATTTACCCCCGGAATGATGTTCGTATTGCGGCGGGCGTCCACTGCCACTGTGATTTTGTCTGATCCGAAGGCTCCTGAGGCCGCCTTCACAAAATCGGGATTCTTGACTGCGGCGGTGTTGATTCCCACCTTGTCCGCTCCGGCATCCAGGATCTGCTTGATGCCATCCAGGGTGCCTATGCCTCCGCCAACGGCAAAGGGAATGTCGACCGCATCTGCCACCCTGCGGGCCACATCAACCATGGTCTTTCTGCCCTCATGAGAGGCGGTGATATCGAGAAATACCAGCTCATCAGCGCCTTGATCCTGATAGCGCCGGGCGAACTCCACCGGATCGCCCTGCCTTTTCAGGTCCACGAACTTGACTCCTTTGACCACCGATGGCTGGCCGTCAACCACCTTGACATCCAGGCAAGGAACTATCTTGGCATAATCCTTCATGGATGAGGGAAAGGAGGGCCTGGAGTAAAATAGTTGCCCCCTGAATAGAGTACCGGGCTATGTTCTCCTGTCATAGCGCCTCTTTGTCAACTACCGCGTCCTGAAGGGCGCGGCTTGCCTCTACGCAAAAAGTCGCGAGGCGTAAGGGTGGCTGACTCTGCTGACTACACTGTGGCACATATTCGCGTGCTGGCACCCCAGGTACGGGAGGAGAGGTTCATTTGTCATCCTATCACCTAGATCGGTTGCCCGATCTCATATGCCTCCGATACCGTGTCCCTGTATTTGCTTGTACGAGTCAGTTGAGCTGTTGTCTGTTCCTCGTCAAAACGAGGGGAAGTGCCCAACCATATCAAATGGTCTGACTCTAGCAATGAACATCAGGGGATGGATTTGTGAGCATAAATAATTTACGGGAGAGCCCAATTCCTCTCCACCCTGAAGGATGGGGACTCCTTGGGCAACGTGTTGAATGCCCTGTGAGCTTCAGGCTTGAAGTTCAAGCAGGCGAAGACATTCTGGATGTGGGATTGAGTGTTTTGAGATTGCGAATTATAACGTCGGGGTGTAGGGGCAGAGAAGACCCCTCTCCTTCAGGGGAGGGGATGAATCGTGCCCCGCCGTTATGCAGAAAACTATAAACACAATCAACCAGATAACAAGTATCTATGCTCAAGGCATATAAATTTAGGATCTATCCAACAAAGTCCCAAAGGACGAAGATGGAGAGGATCCTAGATCTATGCCGGTGGACATAC
>DAIO01000092.1:0-16511 GCA_002498745.1 Methanosaeta sp. UBA533
ACCCTCCGCGCTCCCTATGTATTAATCCTGAATAACAGAAGGATTGAGGTGGAGTGAAGCCAGGAATTTGTTCCTTTGGATCCAAGGGCGCATCGAATATCTCCACATTTTTAATTTCTATCGCGAAGCCGATTTTAATATCCTGGAAATAATCAAAAAACTCAGCTTCATTCATCCCAGAAAGATGCCCTAATTGATTCCATAAATCGTGAGGGCTATCTCTAATAATATTGCCGATATTAAATACGCCAATAATCTTTTTTATCGGAGAAGTCTCATAAATATAAGCTTCTTCAACATGTTTATTACTAAATATAGATTTGCGGAACTCATATCTCTTTGCTCCGCTCAATATTAACTCAACGTATTTCGGCCTAATGGACAGTATAACGTTCATCGATACCGCCCATTTTCTTTATTTGTGCGTATTTTTCGCTCGATATCTCCATCACCGATTGGGGAGCTGCTTTAATCACTTGCCCATCGATTAGCCTCTCTAGGTTCACTGATCTCATCAAATGGAAGTGATGTCTGAACAGGAAAATTGATACAGGACTTCTTTCTACCCACTTATCAATTTCTTCACGGGAGAAAACGGTCCTCTTTCCAACGAGTTGAAGTATTTGTCCCGCATCTTCTACGCCCGTGTATACTGCTTCGACGACACCGAGGGATGTTATTGCTTGCTCATCTTCCGATCTATAAAACAGTATAAGATCTCCCCGCCCCATTCTTTTAATATTTGAATGAGAGAGATAAGCTTTCTTTATGGTATTTCCTTCAACAACGAATTCATCGGCGTATTCCGGCAGCGTAATTTGTCTTCTGGAAAAGTCGGTAAAAAGCTTGTTATGATACTCCGGAAGAATAGGAACAACGAATTTCTTTACGTGAACGCCATCATAAAAACTAGGATAAAATATTTTGGATATTTCGATTGGAGATAATCTCTTTGACTCATCACCCTCGACTATTAGCCTTTTGGCAAAGATCTCTTCGCCATTATTCTTTACGGCTATTTTATTGAAGCCATATTCTGATATCAATTTTACTAAAGGGTCGTTAGGTTTAGTAAAATGAGTTAAATAGATCTCATCGATGTTATTCTTAACGGAAACATCTACAGCCATTTTAATAAATAGTTCCCCAATTTTGTGCTCGATATACGTAACCTTTAACATCGCTACTTTGAGCCTCTTTCTTTCCGGGAGAGGCGGTTTTGAGTCCTCGATTGCCTCATTCTCCAATTTATAAATAAGAATTGCTCCTATCGTGCCATCTTTCCGATAGTACACCCAGCTTTTTCGACCCTCTTTTGAGATCTTTTTAAACCAGCCTTCGAAATCCGGCTTGTATTCCTCTTTTAGCGTGTCGAAAATATGATCTTCATAATTCAAATTCCGAACCAACTCACGCTTCAATGGAATTGGCACTATTTTAGTGTCTTTATTTATATAACTATTAAAAATCTGCAGCGCTTCTTCGACCAGAAGAACTCTGTTGTCTAAGTCTTTTGTGCTAGCTTCTTTATGAAGGTCTCTATCCTCAGTTACCAAGAAGTCGATTACAAAGTCAGCTCTCACCAAGTCTTTCAGAGATAACGGTCCGGTAATTACCTCTGCCCCGACTCCTTTTAAGACATCTAAGAGATCTTGTAGATTGTTCGAAAGAACGTGATCCGCCGTTATCTCATAGATTTTGCTATCCAGCAGAATCCTCATTATTTTGTCCCCTCCAGATCGCTCTTTCATTTCCCAAATGCCAATATAGATCTGACGTTAGCACCCCGAAAGTAATCCAATTTCATCACATCCCCAAGCTCTTCTTCCGGGTTAGTACGCCCTCCACCCACCGCCGCTCCTCGCTTCCGGCAGGATAAAGGGCAGACAGCGATTGGGCCAGGCTCCAGAGCCCCTGATCCTGGCCGATATCCTCTTCAATGAACCGTTTGAGGGCATAGCTCCGGCCACTGGAGAAGAGGAGCATG
Organism: Methanosaeta sp. UBA533; assembly: GCA_002498745.1. Classification (GTDB taxonomy): domain Archaea; phylum Halobacteriota; class Methanosarcinia; order Methanotrichales; family Methanotrichaceae; genus Methanothrix. Next base: position 1,988 of record DAIO01000092.1, read on the forward strand.
GCCTGATGGAGTCTATCCAGGACGGTGGAGCCGGGAGCCGGTAGGCTGAGTTCGCTTGATGGCCCACTGGTCTCGTCCCGAGCCTGGGCCACGACGCCGCCGGAGAGTGTGGTCTGTTGCTCCTTTTTCTTCTTTCGTCCTCTTCCGGCAGCCTTTGAGACGCCCTGGCCGAAGAGATACGGCGTGCGTTCCGAGACCGGAAGGAGACGGGCCTTGTCGCCTTTTATCTCAACTAGGGTTGAAAGAGTCTCCAGGTAGGCACCCAGCCCCTGCGCAATCTTACGGGCAGCATCATACTCCAGGACGAAGCCATTCTGAGTGCTTTTGGGCGACTTATCCTCATCCGTCTCGCCCTCGCTTTCACTACTATTATTACTACCCCCATTATCGGCTCCCGCAGAGAGGGTCCACAGCCACATGGCAGTGAGCCGTGCGTCTTCCTCCAGGCCCGAGCCGTCCCCGCTCTCGAAGATCATGCCCAGCGCCTCACGGGAGACTGCCGCCCAGACCTCTTCCAGGTATTCTTTGAGGGAGACGACCTCGCCGCTGGCCTTCTCCACACGGGAGTAGCGGCTGTAGATCTCCAGGGCCGGCCCCAGGCAGGAGAAGATGGCATCTGCGCCCACCACGCCCTCGGCAGCCAGGCCGGGCAGCCAGGCGTGAATGCGCTCTGGAAGCTCGGAGAGGACATCGGACCAGTTGCCAACGTCGTCTTCCCGGACCGAGCCGTCCGGGTTTTCACGTGGACGGCAGACGAGATGGATGGAGGAGGCGAGTGAAGCTGTGCCCATTGCGTTCATCCGAGCCCCCATTTCTGTATCAATAGGCCACGAACCTGTGAATGTCCATCCTGCCTCTATCATTGCCTGAATCATGGCTTCCCATCCTGCCGTGGATTTATGGGCGAATACGACGACTCCGACTCCATTTGGAGAAAGAACACGGCGACCCTCAGCTAAGGCCTTCTTCATTCCTTTTTCGAAATACTCTTTCGTCTTATGAGCATAAGGCCCTCTGAAACGCTTCGACAATTGCACTGTTTCATTGGTTTTATCAACTAATACGGTAGAAAAAAGAGAGGGATAGTTAATCCCTATAATCCTTCTAAGCCAAACGTAGAAGAAATCTGAAAGATCTCCATAAGCTATTGCATCATAGTAGGGTGGATCTGTAAAAAAAATATTTGCAGCGTCATCTGAAAGTGGATGACTAGACGCGTCGGCAAGTTCATCTTGCCCTGTCCACGGTTGATGATATGATGAGTGATCTATCGCATATGCTGTTCTTTCGTACATGCTTTGCCAAGAGCCACTCGACTCAGACAGAATTCCAGATTCTGCGAAATCCCAAGCCATTGGAATTGCCTGACGGCCAAATAGATTGACGGGGCACTCAGCATCTTGTTTCCACCTGGTTAGTGAATTGCCGAGATCAGCCTGTTTGTCCAATGACAACGCGAGACACGCCTTTGTAGCCCTTTCTAGTTCGTCATTATTCTCGCAATTACTATACTTTTCTATTTTTCCTATAAGCTTCGCCAATATCGTCAGGCTTAGCAGCTGCCTAGGCGAAAACGTGTCACCCCATGACTTAAATCCATAAAGAACAGAAGAACTGAGGGCACCAGATCCGGTCTCATCTGGATATGGCTCATCCGGAACCAGGGAGAGAGACCCGGTGTGCGCCGCCTTCCTGCGCTCCAGCTCCTCTGCCGCATTTCTCACAGCTTCCAGGTCCCTTTGCATGGGCAACCGGTAAAAGCGCCCATGTTGCCCCGGTCTCGTCGTCACTACACAAAAGAGCCTGGCATCAGTCGCCCCGCCCTGGCGGGCCTTGAGCTGCTTTCGCACCGAGGCCACGGGCGTGGTGTAGCCGCAGACTGGACAGGTAGCCGAGCCCCGACGCACTGTGCCCTCGCCCACCTTCGCAGCATCCGGGATTATCTCGAAATCAACGCGCTTCTTTTCCCGGTCCGGGATAAATCGCAGTGCCACAGAGCGGCGGCTTTTTTTGGCCAGCCACAGAGAGCGCATGAGCGGCAACTCTGCCCCGCAGCCCGGCCCCTCGCAATTGATCGTGCGTGCCCAGAGGTAGGCGATAGGCGTGGCTCCGTCCGGATCTTTTGGATAGAACTGGCCAAGCTCCTTCTCCGCCTCGATCTTGATCCACTCGCCCCATTTGCGAACTTCATTGGAAAGCTTCTGGCCGTATTTGGGGATGTACTCCAGGACGACTTTGTTGAGTAACACTGCCACAGGATTCAAATCACTGGCAAAGGCGTCTGCCCCCACCCGCAGCGCCTCCAACGGTATCGAGCCCCCGCCTGCGAAGGGATCTACTACTAGCGGGCGAGTGCCAGGCGCGCCACCCAGGGCCTCATGGGCCGATTGGGTCAGGGCGCGGGCCGTCTCCAGGTACTCCTTCTTGGTCGAGTTGTCCCAATTAGAGAAGTCGGCTATGAAGTCCAGCAGCGCCTTGCGCAGAGCCATAGGATCGTGAAAGTCCAGATCGGTCCTGCCTATGGGATTCCAGAACCGGGCCATAATGGCCGAGGCATCCTCACGAAACTTGGGGGGGCAGTCTTCCTGGGCCGGGTCGGGCCAGAGAGCGGCGCAGATCACTGCACGGCAGGCGGCCAGAGGCCGGCGCGCCCACCAGATGTGCAGCGTGGATATGTGGCCATGGCGGATGGACTTCTCCCGGCGGGCGTGGGCGCTGATGCGCTTGATGGGCAGATCGACCTCGATGAGGCGCTTGGGGTAAGTGGTCATGAGGATCTCCGGAAAGAAAGAGTACCTATCGTTGCAGTCAACCCTGAAATCAGCATTCTTTGGCTCACTATCATATTCTCTATCAAGATATCGATAGATCTATCAACATCTCGATAGAATCTTGATACAATCGCGATAGATGGTCTAACGTTGCTTTTCTGGTATGACATAGAAAGTCCACCTGGGTGGCACGCCCATCCTTTGAAGCTTTCCGCTCTCAATCATCTTCTTCAAGATCCATCCGGCCTGGGAGCTGTTCAGGCCACAAAGAGCCATTACGTGTCTCCGCTCAATCCGACCATGCGCTTGAACATATTCCTGAATCATCGCTTCCTGGCGGAGCCGGGACTGGCCCTTTTCATGGATGCTGACATCAGGCAAGCCCAGCGTTTTCTTCATCTCAGCGCTCAGGCGATAGATCCTGTCGTCTCCATTCGCTCTGGACTCAACCAATCCCATTTCCTGAAGGCTCTCTAGAACCGCTCGCGCCTTCACTGAATCCTTCTGGATGATCTTGCCCGCAGATTTAGAGTCGAGCCGAGCGTCTGAGTTCAGAGCGCTAATCAGCATCAGATCATCTATATCCAGGCGGTTCCCTTTTCTATCGAGATCGTAAACAAAAGCAGCAAACTGCCGGGACCCAGTTCCGCCAGGAAGCTCGACCCTTACCCCGGTTATATCGCTTCTTCCATAATCCGGTGGAGGCCGACCATAGCGCAATTGTCCCATGAATATCTTGTCCACGCCGCGTCCTGTCTGCTCAATGATTCCAATCCTCTTGAAAGCCTCAGCGAGAAGAGGATTCTTCGACTTGGGTTCATGAACCAGGATGTTGTTTATCGTGATTCCCGGCGGCAATCCTCCTGGACTTGTAATCATTATATGATCATGATACCACTGCACGTAAACCGCATCCATTCGCGTGTAATCTCTATGAAGAACTGCATTGTTAACCGCCTCTCGAAAGCCGTCCAGAGAATAATCGGGAATCGGAACCCGGTAAAAACCTACAGAGACCTCATCCTCCTCGACCCGGGCGGAAAAACGCGATTCTACCTCGAAAAGCAACCGGATTAAAGGATAGCGAAAGACATCATTTACCCTTACATTGCTCTGATCGTCGAAGACCTGGAAATGAACTGCATGAGTAGGGATCTTGTCTCTGAGGACATCCTCTTTTCCCAAGAGCAGTAGCCCGGCAACGTTTGGAACAAGTTGTCCGTCTTTGCTCTCCACCAGCCGCAGGGCTTTGGCGATCTCCTCGTTGGAAAGCTCAAGCAGGCTCCGGTCTCCACGAAGCCTCACAATCGTCTGCCTGAGCCGTTCGAACTCCAGCGGGTCCAGATTCCCAAAAGACACATCCTCTATTGTCTGAGCAGAAAAGTCCAGCAGCCCGAGATCGACGCGGCGAGACCTCTGGTCTCTTGGGTAGAATGGCACGGTCTGGGGTTTGCCATCGGCCTTGATAGTACGATGAAGCGACTTGCCTTCTGTTGTGGCACAGGGTTCAGGATATTGATCAACCTCAATGGCGAGGACAATTCCGTTTTCGGCGGGCACAAGCGATATGCGAGTATTGATATTCGGCACCGTGTTGTTGAATATAGCAGATTGTAACTTCAGCGGGTCAGTTGTTTTATCATGTCGAGGCTTAGCCCCTGTTATTGTACCATCATCCTCGACTCCAATGAGTAATACTCCGCCCGAAGTATTCGCAAACGCTACGACTTCCTCGTAAATCTCCCGGTCATTAATTATTCGGCGGTCCGATTTGAATTCTCTATCTAGTGATTCTCCTGATTTGACGATCTCCATTAAGCGATTTGTGTCAATCATCCGGAAGCCCCAATAATCCTATCCGCACCCACATGATAGTGCTCGATCTTCACCAGCGGCTCCCATCCCAGGCGGCTCGGGTCCCGGATAGGATGTATTTCTGGCTTCGAAGCGCAATTGAAGACCACGTATAACCAGTAGTCATTTTTCAACCTCTCCGCAGTCCTGTACTCGTTGGATGTCAGGGCTATCTCGCCCACACCGGCTCGCCCCTTCACCTCGATGAACCTAACCTCTATCGCAGTCTGCGGATCTTCCTGATGGGGTTTCCTTGAAATTAGATCAAAACCCCGGCTATCCTGCTCCACGCTCTGAACCTTCCAGCCCCTAGCTTCCTCATGGTCGATGACAGCTTGAACAGCTATCTTTTCTATCTCCTCATCCTGGACCATTTGGATCATTCCAGGCGTTTTTCTCTCCGGGTGAGGCAGCACCCAGGCCCTGCCATGATGCTGGATGTCAGAGATGGTGAGATTATGCTCCTGCTTTAGCTCTCTCCTGCGCCGCTCCAGCCTCTCATTCAGATCATCCAAGCGATCCTCAGTCGATTTCATGCTGGCCGCAATTGGCTGCGTCGTCTCTCCAGCTTGCTGCTTCTCAATTAGCTCGCTCAGGATCAGGTTCTGTCTAATGATCAGCTCGTTGAGGCTGATCTCCATATGGCGCTCGATAGTTTCTATCTCCTTTGTCCTCTGGGCGTTTATCTCTTGCAGGAAAGGCAACAGCGCCATACTAAACAAAGCCTGCGCTACCTGATCGCGTTCTGGCAAGCCATTTCCGTCCGGAGGTGAGGCTTGAATCGTCGAGGGTATCAGATCCAGGAAGATTGTAGGCTGCCGAATGGTAATGGTGCCAGCCATATCCGTCTGGACTACGAATATGCGTTTATGTATTATGTTACCACGACCATCCTTGACCGACGTTGAGTACACATCTAACCGGGAAGGCTCTTTGCTGTAAAGGTCAAAGAAGATCGCACCATTTCTCAGATCCGCCTCCACTTTACGGAGCGCACATTCTCTGACTGCCTCGAATAGTGGATGTCCAGGTGTCACCCATTCCGCTGTAGAATCTTTGGCCAGGAGCGCCTTATCAAAGACTATCTGCTTGTATTCCTTGCCCAGTTTGCCATACTGCCCTTCTTGCGCCTCGCCTATTGGCCAGAGGTGTCTGGGAACCTTTCCACCAAGTCTGTAAGTATGCGGGTTTTGCTTTGATTCTTTCAAAGTTATGCCGGTCAAAGGACCAGCCTTGAGGAAGAAGTCCTCTATCACCTCAGGAACCAGACGCCTCTCCTTGGCTTCCTCTGATTTACCAATGATAGCAGATAAGTTCAGCTCCTTCTTTGCCAGACCTTCAAGAGTGTGCTCTGTGATCTTCCGGAAACGTTCTATATCCACTTCCTCGACAATGCGGCTCTTGATAGCGTCTTCCGAGGTGATATTGGCGTACATATCCCTCAGCATCCGCTCAAGCTGGTTAGCGGGAAGGACATCCCCCAAGACGTTGAATACCTTGCCCGTGTTTTGGGGATCAAGGTCTTTCTCTATTTGCTTGATCCTTTCGAAGAGTTTTTGGAGCACTCGGCCTTCACGGGTTTTGGTCGAAACAAAGTTCAAAATCAAGCAGTCCTTTTCCTGGCCATACCTATGGATACGGCCCATGCGCTGCTCAAGCCTCATCGGGTTCCAGGGTATGTCGTAGTTGATCATGAACCAGCAGAACTGCAGGTTAATGCCCTCTCCAGCTGCCTCAGTGGCCGACATGACTTGGCACTCTTCCTTGAATATCCGTTCTGCATTTATTCTTGTGCCAGGGGTGTCCCGATCGCCTATCTTCATGCCTCCGTGAATCTGGGTGACGGACAGGCCCCAATCTCGTAGCTTTCCCAGAGGCCGCCCGTCCTTTCCATCCCCTGCCAGGTAGTTAAGAGTGTCCTTATGTTCCGTGAATAGGAGCAGCTTCATCTTCGGGTCCTTGAAGACTCCCTGCTCTGTTAATACGTCCTTCAACTTGCGTAGCTTAGATTCAACTTCCCGCTGCTCAAGAAGCCGGGCCTGGTCGATTAGCTTGCCAAGCTGGAATATTTCCTCTTTCAGAGCATCTGGATCTACAGACGCTACAACGCTCTCCAGGTCATCGAGTATCTCTTGTTGCTCGTCCTCGGGCAACTCGTCATAATACTCAGGTACTTTCTTGAGCTTCTGCTGCTGACGATAGCCCTCCGGGTCTTTTAGTACCTTTTCTCGCTTGTCCAGGATCCGCTCCAGACTGCGCCGCAGTGCATAGATGCTGGAAGCAAACCTTCTTTGCAGCATGGCCATCGTGAAGCCGAGGGCTCGACCACGGGCTGAGTCATCCTGCGCCGCTTTTATTGACTGCTCCTGAACGTACTCTGTCAATGAGTTGTACAAATCCCACTCATCGCTGTCGATTTCAAATTCAATGGTCTTGACCAACCTTCTCGTAAAAAGACTCTTAACCTTACTTGTATCCGGATCTGGGAAGCTGACCATCGCCTCTTTTACTCTGCGAAGATAGAAGGGTGCCTCGTGCCTCCTCATCGCCTCTTCAAGGCTTTTTATATCAGCATAGACATCCTTATCCAATAATCGCAAGAAGAGACTGAAGTTTTCCGGATCGCCTTTATGAGGCGTTGCCGTCATTAGCAGCAAATGATCGGTTCTGTCGGAAAGCGCCTCACCTAACTGGTAAGCCAAGGTCTTATGATCCTGGCTATAGGCACTCATTTTATGGGCCTCGTCCACAACGACAAGATCCCAGTGGCTGCGCAGGAGACTCTCTTTGGCATCCTCGATTATGGAGACCCATGGCATGGAAGTCACGATCTGGTTTCTCTCTTGCCAGGGATTGGAGCCGTAGTTAGCCCGGAGAATGTCGCTTCTCAATACTTCGAAATGTTCTCTGAACTTGTCCTGCATCTCACGTTGCCACTGGAAGGTGAGGTTGGCAGGAGAGACGATGAGGATTCGCTTAATGAGGCCTCGTATCTTCAATTCCTTGATCAGTAGACCGGCCATGATGGTTTTGCCCGCACCAGGATCATCTGCCAGAAGGAAGCGTATGCGAGGAAGCTTCAGGAAATAGTCGTAGACGGCTTCCAGCTGATGGGGTAAAGGATCTACCCTGGCAATAGATAAAGTGAAGTAGGGATCATATTCGTATGCCAGTGCCAACCGCATTGCCTCAACGCCGAGCCGGAAATTTCCAGCATCGCCATCAAATGGTTCATCTTCCGGAGTGATCTCCAGAGTTGCTAGTTGCTCTGCAGATAATATGGGATCATGAAGCTTGCCGGTTTTTAGCCCCTTTCCAATTATTTTTAAGGCATCTCCCATTGGAGTTACTATGATAACCTGGACGGGTTCGGGAAATAGTGGACCTCGCAGGATCACATTTGGCTTGATATCTGAGTAGTTCATGATCGCCGTCATACGCTCCCTTCTTGAAACCAGAGTTGGTCTTTTAAAGTCACCTTACTGGCTTAATTCCGTGGTTTAGTGGATATTTGCTAACATAATATCCCTTGTGGTCAGATAATGCAATAAGACATAGAGAAAATGGATGCTTTGACCAACAATCAGTGGATTTTATTCTGATAATTATTTTAACAATATTTTTTAAAAATTCTATATTATCGAATTAAGAAATTCGGTTTTATCAATACTCAATATAATTTAGACAGACATACAACTCACACATTTCTTCATCCATATCGCCCCTGTCAAATCTCTTCATACCTTTTCACAATTTCCCTGCAAAATTCCGATATCCCCCGCCATCTTTCTCAAATAGTTCCTTATATCCCGCCTCCCACTGCTATCTTGGAGGTGAGGCGACCAGACACGACCATAGAATACGAGCATTTCATTTCAAGCGCATATCCTTCGAAGTTGGGCCCTCCTCCCAACTTTATGGCGGGCATAGATCCGGAGGCGAACCAACCCTCCGGCATAATCCTAAAAAAATCAGAATCGTTCCTAAATGAATTCAGGTGTAATATGAGGCAGATAGCCATTTACGGCAAAGGCGGAATCGGCAAGTCGACCACCACCCAAAATCTCACAGCAGCCCTCTCGACCATGGGCAAGAAGATCATGCAGATAGGCTGCGACCCAAAGGCAGACTCAGTGAAGATGCTTATGAACGGCAAGAGGCAGCCTTCCGTTCTGGATACCCTTCGAAAAGAGGGTGAAGTAGAGCTGGATGACGTACTGAAGACCGGCTTTGGAGGCATTCGCTGCGTCGAGTCCGGAGGCCCGGAACCTGGCGTGGGCTGTGCAGGCCGCGGGATAATCACCTCCATCGGCCTTCTTGAGAACTTGGGAGCCTACACCCCAGACCTCGACTATGTCTTCTACGACGTCCTGGGAGACGTCGTCTGCGGCGGCTTCGCCATGCCCATCCGGGAAGGAAAGGCCCAGGAGATCTACATCGTGGCCTCCGGGGAGATGATGGCTCTTTATGCCGCCAACAACATCTGCAAGGGCATCCAGAAGTTCGCCGAGTCCGGCGGAACGCGTCTGGGCGGCATCATCTGCAACTCCAGAAACGTCGACCGGGAGAGGGAGCTGGTAAGCGCTTTTGCCGAGAAGATCGGCAGCCAGATGATCCAGTTCGTCCCCAGGGACAACATCGTCCACCAGTCAGAGATCCACAAGCAGACAGTGATTCAATACGCTCCGGACTCAGATCAGGCCAAAGCCTACCTGGACCTCGCCAGAGCGGTTGATCTGAATCAGATGTTCGTTATCCCAAAGCCGATGGAATACGAAGAGCTGGAGCAGGTCATGATGGAATGGGGTGTTGTGGAATGAAGATGATCCGGGCAGTCATAAGACCGGAAGCTGTGGATAAGGTTGCTGACTCCCTGGAGGCAGGCGGCTTCACTGCCTTAACCCGAATCGAGGTCTTCGGCAGAGGCAAGCAGAAGGGCATCAAGGTTGGCAACGTTGTGTATGACAACCTTCCCAAGACCATGATCATGCTGGTGGTCGATGACGATAGCGTTGAGAAGTCAGTCAAGATCATCGAGGGCAGCGCCAGGACCGGAAACATAGGGGATGGCAAGATCTTCATCAGCTCGGTAGACGAAGCCTATACCATCCGAACCGGCCAGAGAGGGCTTTAGAAAATGAAAGAAGTAATGGCCATCATCCAGCTGAACAAGATGGAGGCGACCAAAGACGCACTGGAGGTCATCGGAATTAGCAGCTTTACCGCCTACAAGGCTTCTGGACGGGGAAAGCAGAAAGGTCTGCAGATACCTCATCCAACGCCGCTGGATGAGAGAGATGAGAGAGATGAGAGGGATGAAAAGAGGATGAAATACATCCCCAAGAGGATGATCTCGGTTATGGTGGAAGACGAATTCGTTCCGGCTGTAGTGGCAGTGATCACCAAAGTCAACCGAACTGGAAACTATGGCGATGGCCGAATCTTCGTCATCCCAGTGGAAGAATCAGTCAGAATAAGAACCGGTGAGAGTGGGAGCGTGGCCATATCATGAGCGGAGTCGAAAGAGAGCCAGTAACCATTGCCCGGAGCCGGCAGACGGTCGAAGGAATGGTGAAAGGACTTCCCCAAAAAACGCGGGACATCAGAAAAAAGCATGTTGTAGTCAAGGACTCCTGCGAGATCGAACAGAGGATCGAAGCCAACGACCGCAGCATACCGGGCATTCTGACCAACCGCGGTTGCGCCTACGCAGGCTCCAAGGGAGTGGTCTTCGGGCCGATCAAAGACATTCTGCACATCACCCACGGCCCCATCGGCTGCGCCTACTTCACCTGGGGAACGCGCCGCAACCTCATGAGCCAGGAGGAAGGCAGAGAGTGTTATTCGGGCTACTGCCTGAGTACAGACGTCAAGGAGACGGACATCGTCTTTGGTGCAGAAAAGAAGCTGGCTGCGGCTATCAGGGAGGCCTATGCCATCTTCAAGCCGGAGTGCATCTCTGTCTTTTGCACCTGCCCCATCGGCCTCATTGGCGACGATATAGAATCGGTCTGCCGCAAAGCAGAAGAGGACCTTAAAATCAAGGTGATACCGGTGAGATGCGAAGGCTACAGAGGCGTCAGCCAATCTGCTGGCCACCACATCGCCTCCAACGCTCTGATGGAGCATCTGGTGGGCACGGAGGAGCTGGAGAATCCCGGACCCTTCGACGTCAACGTCTTCGGAGAGTACAACATCGGTGGAGACTACTGGGTGGTCAAGGACCTGCTGGAGAGAGTGGGCTACCGCATAGTGAGCCCCTTCACTGGAGACGCCTCGTTTCACGATATCGCCAAAGCTCACAGGGCAAAGCTGAACATCCTGCTCTGCCACCGCTCCATCAACTACACCAACCGCATGATGGAAGAGAAGTACGGCATTCCCTGGCTGAAGGTCAACTACCTGGGTGTGGAGGATACCATTAAGACGCTGCGCGATATGGCAGCGTTCTTCGACGATCCCGGCCTTACCAGAAGAACTGAAGCTGTGATTGCCAAGGAATTGGCCAAGATCCAGCCGACGATCGATATGTACAGAAAGAGGCTGGAGGGAAAAAGGGTCATGATCCTGGTCGGTGGCTCAAGAGCGCACCACTTCAGGAACATGTTCGAGACTCTGGGAATGGAGGTAGTCGTGGCCGGATACGAGTTCGCTCACCGGGATGACTACGAAGGCAGGAATGTCCTCACCAGCATCGTCCATACTGGACGCTCCAAGGTCCTGGAGGATATTCACTACGAACGCGACCCGAACGTCGTCTCTCCATATGACGACGCCTCCTTGCAGAAGAAGAAGGAGAGTATTCCGAGGCTCATGGATTACGAGGGCCTGCTCCCTCACATGAAGGATGGCCAGATAATGATCGATGACTACAGCCATCAGGAGTGCGAGCGGCTGGTAAGGGAATTGGGAGTGGACCTCTTCTGCTCGGGGATAAAAGACAAGTACGTCTTCCAGAAGATGCACATTCCCTCTCGCCAGATGCACTCTTATGACTATAGCGGCCCTTACACCGGCTTTTCGGGCTTTGTGCAGTTCGCCAAGGACATCGACATGTCTGTGAATAGCCCCACCTGGAAATTCATAACCCCACCCTGGAGGCAGAATAGTAATGCTTGACTATACACCAAAAGAGATGGCGCAAAGAGAGACCCTGGTCATAAACCCGGCCAAGATCTGCCAGCCCATCGGCGCCATCCTGGCCTATAAAGGCATCCACAACTGCATGCCGATCACCCACGGCTCGCAGGGGTGCAGCTCATACCTGCGCATGGTGTTGGCCCGCCACTACCGAGAGCCGACGCTCGCTGCTACCTCTTCATTTACAGAGGACTCGGTGGTATTCGGAGGCAGAAACAACCTCAAAGAGGCGGTTGATAACGTGGTGAACATCTATCATCCCGATGTTCTCGCCATCAATACGACCTGCTCCTCAGAGACCATCGGCGACGATGTCTCCTCTTTCATGGAAGAGATCAAAGAAGAGGAGTTCTTCGACCCCAATGTGCGCGTTGTCATTGCCAGCACACCCAGCTACGTTGGATCGCACATCACCGGCTATGACAATGCGGTAAAGGCCATCGTCCAGAGCTTTGCTCGCAGGGGATCGCCCAACGGCAAGCTGAATGTCATTCCCGGATTCGTGGAGCCGGGAGACATTCGTGAGATCAAGAGGATACTTGGCATTATGGGCGTTCGCCATATCATATTCCCTGATACCACGGACGTATTCGACGCACCGATGTCACCCCAATCAGGCGGACTCTTTCCGCCGGGTGGAACAACCATCCCGGACTTGAAAGACGCCGCCAATTCCCGTGCTACAATAGCTCTGGGAAGGACTGCTGGCGCCTCCGGAGCCATGGTCCTGAAGGGCAAGTTCCAGATTCCCGCCGTCATCGGCCCCATGCCCATTGGCATTGGGAATTCCGATGCATTTGTGATGAACGTCTCCAGCCTCATGGATGTGCCCATTCCCCAGGAGATAGAGGAAGAACGAGGTCGTCTGGTGGACATGATGACCGATGCCCATCCACACTTCCACGGCAAAAGCTTGGCCATCTTTGGAGATCCGGATACCGTCGCAGGACTGGTCAGCCTGGCAGTGGAGATGGGCATGAACCCCGCATATGCGCTCACGGGCACTCCGGACAAGAAGTTCGAAGAAGAGGTTCATAGTGTCTCGCCAGACTGTGAAGCAATGATAGGAGACACATTCCTCCTGCACCAGAAGATCAAGAACAATCCGGTGGATATGCTCGTCAGTAATACCTATGGCAAGCTGATAGCCAGGGCAGAGGATATACCGCTGGTACGGGTGGGGTTCCCCATAACCGATCGGGCCAATCTGCATTACTTCCCCATCATCGGCTACGCCGGAGCTGCCCGCCTGGTGGAGATGATAGGCAACGCCTTCCTGGAGAGGCGTGACAGAGACTCAGACGATACTCATTTCGAGATGGTCCTGTAGGAAACAACTACCATGAGCGTGATCAAGACCTTTGAAGGCAGAGAGGGTCACATATCCCAGAAAGCGGGCTATGATCCTGTGTCCCTATCGTGCAGCAACGAGAGCCTCGCTGGTGCCGTCAGCCAGAGGGCATGCGTTTATTCCGGAGCCCGGGTAGTGCTCAATCCCCTCACCGATGCCCTTCATCTGGTGCACGGCCCCATCGGCTGTGCCAGCTATACCTGGGACATCCGTGGCAGCTCCACCTCCGGCCCGGACCTCTATAAGAACAGCTTTTCCACGGACATGTCGGAGCTGGATGTCGTTTATGGCGGCGAGAAGAAGCTGGAAAGAGCCATTCGTGATCTGGCGGAGAGGTTTCATCCCCCGGCCATATTCGTCTATTCCACCTGCATCGTGGGGATTATTGGAGATGACCTGAAGGCAGTCTGCCGTAGCGCTACCGCAGAGCTTGGCCTGCCCGTCATCCCTGTCCGGTCGGAAGGCTTTCGCGGAAACAAGAATGAGGGCTACAAGGCTGCCTGCAATGCTCTATTCGAGCTGGTCGGCACGAAGGAATACAGGCCTGCCAGCCCCTATGCCGTAAACTTGCTTGGGGAGTACAACGTTGCCGGAGACCTCTGGGCCATCAAGCCTCTATTTGAGGAGATGGGGATCGAGGTGGTCGCCACATTTACTGGAGACGGCAGGGTAGCAGAGATCCAGAGATCTCATACCGCCCGGCTAAATCTGGTCCAGTGCAGCGGCTCCATGACTTATCTCGCAAAGAAGATGGAAGAGAGGTATGGCATTCCCTACCAGCGCATCAGCTTCTTCGGCCTGGGGGATTTGGCATCAGCTCTGCGCTGCGCTGCTCGTTTTTTTAAAGACCAGAGCGTTCTGGCAAAGGCAGAGGAGATAATCAAGCGCGAGACGGCTCGGGTCATGCCAAAGATCGACTACTACCGCTCCCGGATCCAGGGAAAGAAGGCAGCCATCTACATGGGTGGGGCTGCTAAAGCCGTCTCCCTGGTCAGAGCTTTCGAAGAGCTGGGTATGGAGGTGGTGATCATAGGAACGCAGACAGGAGACCGGGACGACTACCGGAAGATAAGCTGCATGGTCAGGGACGGGACGGTGATTGTGGACGATGCCAATCCTCTGGAGCTGAGGGAGCTGCTGGCAGTCCAAAAGGCCGATCTGCTGGTGGCAGGGGTCAAAGAGAGGTTTTTTGCTTATAAACTTGGAATCGCTTTTTGCGACTTCAACCACGACCGAACCACCAGCTTTGAGGGCTATGACGGCCTGGTGAACTTTGCTCAAGAGCTGGATGCTAGCCTGAACAGCCCTGTCTGGAGGCTGCCCCTGCGCAGATCGAGTCCTATTGTGGGTTCCCAAGGTTCAGAAATCGAGAAAGCAGCAGACGGAGGTGTACAGGCCGATGTCTGAG
>DAIO01000160.1:0-12545 GCA_002498745.1 Methanosaeta sp. UBA533
GCCCTTCAGGACGCGGTAGTTCACACTGACTTCCGCATTTATCTTGCTAAATCGAGGAGAATGAACTGATATATTGTTTAATGGAGGAGTATATCGTTATCATAGACGGACATATTGCTATCATGGACGATATATTGTTATATAAGAAACCACAAATAAGGATCTGAGTGGAGTTGGGATGTTGGTCAAAATCGTGTTGATGGTCGAGGTTGATATCTGATAAATCATCTTGAATTTAATCCAAATTGATGATACCACCATTCAATGGATGACAAAGATGCATAACGCAGCCGAGACAGCAATTGTCGCTACTGACAATTCGGAGAGCTATGCGGGCGAGCCGCCAGATTCATCCGAGCTGCGCGCATCCAGACAGGTCTTTCCATTTCGCTATTCATTGGCCATCGCAAGCTCAATTGTCATCTGTTATGCCCTGGTGATGTTCATCCTGAGGGATGATCCAGAGGCGACAGTTGCTTTCACAGACCTGGCGCTCATCCCAATAAACGGCATGGCTGCATTAGCCCTCCTTTATGCGGCGGCTTCTTCTTATCAGCAGAGAAAAAAAGGATATCTGACCTGGCTAATCCTCTCTCTGGCCACATTTAGCTTCACCATGGGGGATGTTATTTGGGCCTATGAAGAGACCATTCTCAAGGTTGACCCATTTTTTTCCATCTCAAACGTCTTCTTTCTGGCATACTATCCTCTATTTCTATGGGGGATCTTCGTCCTCCCCTCTTTGGAATTCCCTTTAAGAGAGAGATTCAAGATAGCACTGGATTTCGGAATAGTAATGTTTGCCGGGATAATCATATTCTGGAACTACATAATCAGTCCAGTTGTTCAGGAATCAGCAAACTACGACCTTTTCACATTGATAATCTATATCATTTATCCTCTAGGGGACCTGATTTTGCTCTTCTCGGTCCTGGAGCTTCTCTTCAGGAAGATTCGCGGCAATGAACAGACCTCATTGCTTCTTCTTGCCGCCGGAATGATCTGTCTGATTATAACCGATTCCATATTCCTACAATTGTCATGGTTTGATGCCTATGCAGCAGGAGGTCTTCTCGATCTGGGCTGGCCATTATCCTATGCGCTGGTAGGCCTTGCGGGCATGTCTCAAGCGGATGTCGCACTAAAGAAGAATTCCTTCAAGATACCTGAATTCGGGGAATTCCGCTCAGGAGGGCTGACCTGGCCACTCTACATTCCCTATTTATTCGCAGCGGGAGCATTTGCTCTGCTGGTCTGGAGCCATGAAAATCCGATTGGCATTTCCTTCGCCAGCTTATCCTGGGCAGTGGGGATGATAATCGGCCTGGTCATACTGCGACAGATACTTGTCCTGAACGAAAATGTCAGCCTTTATAAAAAAGCTCAGAAGGATATTCAGGAGAAAGAGCTGGCCAGGGCAGAGGTCATCCGCCTCAACGAAGAGCTTGAAGAAAGGGTGGCCCGGCGAACCAAGCAGCTGGAGGATGCCAATAGAGATCTGCAGTGTGAGGTGCAAGAGAGAATACAAGCGGAAGCAGCCATGAGGGACTCCGAGCGCAGGATGGCGGATATCATAAACTTCCTCCCGGATGCTACCTTCGTCATCAATAAAGAAGGAGTGGTAATTGCCTGGAACCGGGCCATAGAGATGATGACCCAGGTCAAGGCAGAGGATATTTTGGGAAAGGGCGAATATGAGTACTCTTTGCCCTTTTATAAAAAGCGAAGGCCAATTCTGATTGACCTGGTCACAAATCAGGATCATGATGTAGAGGGCTGCTATGAAGAGCTCAAGTGGCATGAGGAGGGCAGCCTGGCTGGCGTTAGCTTCATCTCAAACCTCAATGGAAAGTTGACCTATCTGCAGGGTAGTGCAGCGGTTCTGTACGATTCAGAGGGTAATATCTATGGAGCAATCGAGTCCATTCGCGATATCACTGACCAGAAGATGGTGGAGGAGGACCTCAAGAACTCCAAAGAGAGAGCCGAATTAGCCACAAGGTCGAAATCCAATTTCCTGGCCAATATGAGCCATGAGATCAGAACGCCAATGAATGCCGTCGTTGGCATGACCGGCCTGCTCCTGGAGACCGATTTGAAGCCTGAACAGCGCGACTACCTGGAGACGATTCGAACCGGCGGAAACTCCCTTCTCGCCATTATCAACAGTATCCTGGATTACTCCAAGATCGAAGGAGAGAAGATGGAGTTGGAGATCTTACCATTTGATCTCCTGGGCTGCATAGAGGAGTCGATGGATATGGTGGCGGCGAATGCAGCGGAAAAAGGCCTTGAGATTGCGTATTTCCAGGACGATGATGTGCCCAGGTTTATATTGGGAGACCAGATCCGTCTGCGTCAGATCCTGGTCAATCTTCTGGGAAATGCCACCAAGTTCACTGAGAAGGGAGAGATCGTCTTATCCCTGAGCACAACCCCTCTGGATGATGGAAGAATCGAGCTGCATTTTAAAGTTATGGATACTGGAATCGGCATCTCTCAGGAGAATCTAAGCCGTCTCTTTCAATTCTTCACCCAGGTTGATTCCTCAACCACAAGGCATTACGGCGGCACAGGTCTGGGCCTGGCCATAAGCCGCAGGCTGGTGGAGATGATGGAGGGAAGGATCTGGGTAGAGAGCGAGAAGGGAGCGGGAAGCACCTTCCATTTCACCATTCGCTGCCAATTACATCATGATGATAGCCGCTCAGAGACTGGAGATTCGATCCTCTCCGGCAAGAGGGTGCTGATAGTGGAAGGTCACAAGTCGGTCAGAGATATGCTCGTCAGAATGGCCGGCTCCTGGGGAATGGAGGCAGTAGCTCTGGCAAAAGCCGAAGAGGCCATAGAGCTCATGACCAGAGGAACATCAGCAGAGACAGATCAATTAAAAGCAGATACGTCGGAGATGACGGCATTAGAGGCCACCACCTGGGTCACTGATGCAAAGATGGTGGCCGCGGGAAATTTGCAGGACAATTCGTTTGATTTTGCAATTCTGGACACCGTCCTGCCGGATATGGAAGGCCTGCTTCTTGCTCGGCAGATCATGGAAAAAGGATTTGCCTCCTTTGTGGTGATGATAAGCCAAATGGGAGAGATGGTACAGAAGGATGATTCGCTCTCCGGATGGCTGACCAAGCCGGTGAAACCCCGTCTGTTAAAGAGGCTTTTTATTGATCTGATATCTCCATCCAAGGGAAAGCTTCAGGATCTGGAAGCTCAGTCCACTTCATCCAGAGAGACCAGCGATCTGTCCATCCTCCTGGCAGAGGATAATCCCATAAACCAGAAGGTAGCACTCCTAATGCTGAAACATCTCGGCTATAGAGCCGATGTAGCCAACAGCGGTCCTGAGGTCCTGGCCAGTGTGAAGAGAAAGCAATACGATGTCATTCTCATGGATATACAGATGCCGGATATGGATGGCCTTGAGGCCACCCGCCACATTCGGGAGATGGATGGATCAATCTCGCAACCTCATATCATAGCTATGACCGCTTACGCTCTGGAGGGTGATCGAGAGGAGTTCTTGAAGGCCGGCATGAACGGCTATCTGAGCAAACCGATCCAGTTAGGAGAGCTGAAATCGGCCTTGGAAAGTGTGAAGCCAATAGATTAGATGAGATTATAGAAAAGATGATTAATGCTGATCAGATCATTCTATCCTCTTCTCTCTCCTCTATAAAAAGCTCCGGCAATGCATTCATGTACTCTTTAATCATTATGGGAAAAGATCTGGATTCCATGAAGCGCAGACCCAACTGCTCCGCCCAGCGCTGTATCCCCAAATCCTGGGAGACGACTGCAGCATCCAGCTCCTTGGCCAGCAGCAAAACATCGATGTCGGGAGCGCTATCCAGAATGCCATAGCGAAGGGCAGCTCTGTACTTCTCCCGGAACTTCCTTATTATGCTCCCTACGACCTCCCTTTCTATCTCATCTCTCATCTCTCTAAGATCGCCCTTGCTTTCTGACAAAGCGATGCATCTGGAGACCGACTCCCATACAGCTTCCTCAGATATGTTCATACCCTTATTAATGCGGCTCCTCATGTAATCCACATATTCATAAAAGATCTTTGAAGGCACCTTGACCTTGTATCTGTCCGGAGTCTTCTTGACCAGCCAGGTATCGACCTTTCCCAGGATGCGAGAATCGCAGCTATTATGCCTGGCAAAATCCTTGATCTCATTGTAGACGGAGGGATATGGTATATAGCAGCTGATTCCCAGGTGAAGCCTGCCCTCTGAAATGCGATCCAGGATGGCGTTCATTCCTTCGCAGATGTCGGTGGCGCCCTCACTCTCCCAGGCCATGGAGTCTGTAAGTGCAGTTGTATCCAGAACGAATCTTTGGCGCAACATTACTGGATGTATTGGATCAAGTGATATAAGATTAGCTTCCAGAAAGGACAAAAGAAAGTGGCCCCCCTAAAAAAGCTAATAAAGCCCTATCGCTGATTGGAAGATGTGACCCCAGTGCAACCTCTGGTCTTCACCCTGGCCAGAATTGAGAACCTGATGCATCAGGTGAGCTTCGATCCGGCGGGTATGAAGGGCAAGATCATAACCAATACCACCAGGGTAAGAAAAGAGGCTCTGGATGAGACCCTGGCAGTCTTTTATAATACCATCAACAGCGGCCTGGCGGTGTCGCCGATGATCAAGGTCATAGAAGGAGAGAAGAGGATCAAAATCAAGACCGCCTGCAGCCTGACCCTTTGCGCCGTTATGCTCAAGCATGGCATACCGGTTCATCCCAAGGGAGGAGGTCTGGTGGAGGTGGTGGAGAGGGAGCCGACAAGGTTCACAGATATGCTCATGTATTGGGCTACGACCATCGATCCCATTGATGTCCTGACCGCTCAAGGGCTGATGAATATCACTGGGATGATGCGCACCGGGAACGGCCGGATCTTAGGTAACCTTCACGAGGCACCTATGCTCGCTCGGGACAAGATCGAGGATGTGCTTGAAGCTCTGGCCGAGGCGGGATTCGCCGGGGTACTGGAGCTGGGCCAGCCGAATATGAATGTACTGGGAGTCTCAGTGGAGAGGGATCACGTGGGATTGGCACTGGTCGGAGGGACCAATCTCATGGCTGCAGCAAAGGAATGCCAGATAGATGTGATGCATGAGTCGATCAGCGATCTGACAGATATTTCTGAATTGAAGCATATAGAAGAGCTTCTTTAGGAAGCATTATTCTTATACCACAAGTGATCAATTCATTTTTGTGATCGATTCCGTCAAGAACCGCGAGATTGCTGGCATTCTCTACCAAATGGCAGAGCTCCTGGAACTGCATGCAGAGAATCGCTTCAAGATAATAGCTTACAGCAGAGCTGCAAGGGCAATCGAATCCCTGACAGAGGATATCGAGCAGGTCTGCAGGGATGGAAGGCTGGAGGGCATTCCTGGCGTTGGGAAAGCGATCGCTGAGAAGATCAAGGAGTACCTGCGCACCGGCAGGATTCAGTCTCATCAAGACCTCCTGGCGGATACACCGCAGGGCCTGGCTGAGCTTCTCCAGATCTCAGGTTTGGGCCCAAAGACGGTCTTTATGCTCCATGAGAAGCTGGATATAACCAACCTGGATGAGCTGGAGAAGGCTGCAAGGGAGCACAGTATTCGCCGGCTTCCCAGAATGGGCGTGGTGCGTGAGAAGAATATATTGAAATCCATCGAAAGGTACAGGAAGCGCAGCAACCGTATACTCTACAGCACTGCTGAGAGCATTGTTGATGAGATTCTGACATATCTGGGAGGTATAGAGGGCCTGGAGCATGCCACTGCCGCAGGAAGCTACCGCCGACGAAAGGAAACCGTTGGAGACATCGATATTCTGGCCACTGCTGCAAGGCCGGAGGAGATCGTGGCGGCTTTTGTGAAGATGCCTTTAGTAGAGGAGGTCCTGGCCAAGGGTCCCACCAAAGCGAGCGTCATTATGAATGATACCATCCAGGTGGACCTGAGGATAGTCGAGCACCGGTCCTATGGCACCGTGCTTCAGTACTTCACCGGCTCCAAGGAGCATAACGTCAGCATGCGCCAGCTTGCTCTCGATCGCGGTTACTCATTGAGCGAGTACTCCCTCACTCGCTTGGCCAATGGCCAGGATCTGTTCTTCGATCAGGAGGAAGAGGTTTACCAGGCCCTGGGCCTGCAGTACATACCGCCTGAGCTCCGAGAGGACCGGGGAGAGATCGAGGCGGCGCTGGGAGGGAAGCTGCCCAGGCTCGTCGAGGCGAAGGATATTCGGGGAGATCTGCATGTCCATAGCATCTGGTCGGACGGCAGAGCCTCCATAATCGAGCTGGCCCAAGCCGCCCGGTCTCTGGGCTATGAGTATATCGCATTATCCGACCATTCCCCATCGGTCGGCATCGCCGGAGGGATCGGACGAGAGAAGATGGAGGAGAAGATCGAGGCGGTGGCAGAGGCAAATGATAGCCTGGAAGGTATCACCATCCTGATGGGCGCGGAGGTGGACATAAAGGCAGACGGCAGTTTGGACTATCCCGATGATCTTCTGGAAAGAATGGATGTCGTTGTTGCCTCGGTCCATATGGCCCAGCAGCAGAAGGAGAGGACGATAACCGGAAGGCTGATCTCAGCCATTGAAAACCAGAACGTAGATATCATTGGCCACCCAACGGGAAGGATCATCAACCAGCGAGAGCCATCGGATATGGATTTTCATGCGGTTTTAGAGGCGGCGGCAAGAGCCGGGACCGCCCTGGAGATCAATGCTCATCCCAGCCGCCAGGACCTGAATGATGTCAATGCCCGGGCGGCAAAGGAGATGGGAGTTCAGATGAGCATCAACTCCGATGCCCATGACGCCGGGCAGCTTCTTGCTATGAAGTACGGGATTAATGTCGCCAGGCGAGCTTGGCTGGAGAAAAAGGACCTCATCAACGCCATGGATTTGAAGGATCTTATCCAGTTTCTTAAAAAGGAGCATTAAGGAAGATATGCAGATTTCATTCTTCCTCCATATCCCGGAATATGGTCTGCTCTCTTCCCGGTCCAACCGATACCGCAGATATTTCCACACCCAGCAGGTCCTCGAGCTTTTCTACATAATCGCGGGCATTCTCGGGCAGATCGTCATAGTCTTTGACCTCGGTTATATCCTCCGTCCAGCCGGGCACTTCTTCATAGATGGGCTTGCAGCGGGCAAGGTCTGTGGTGCTCTCCGGCGGATAGCCAAGGGTATCGCCGTCCAGATCGTAGCCCACGCAGATCTTTATGGGATTGATGCCCGTGAGCACATCAAGCTTGGTGAGGGCCATCTCAGTGTAGCTGTTGAGATAGACGGACTTCAGGCCTAAGACGGCATCAAACCAGCCGCATCTGCGCGCCCTTCCCGTGGTGGTGCCATATTCTCCACCCTTCTCTCTCATCTGCTCGCCCAGGGAATCGACTAGCTCCGTGGGCATGGGCCCCTCGCCCACCCGGGTGATATAGGCCTTGATCACTCCCACCACGTTGTCGACCATCACCGGGCCCACGCCCAGATTTGCGCAGGCGCTTCCTGCGATGGTGAAGCTGGAGGTGACAAACTTCTGGGTGCCGTGAATGACATCCAGAAATGCCCCCTGAGCCCCTTCAGCCAGGACGCTCTTATCCTCCAGGAGAGCGATGTTGATCTCCCGCGAGACATCGGCGATCCTGCTCTTCAGTTTCTTTCCGATCTCCAGATACTCATCGATGTAAGGAGCATATCTGACTACAGTCGGGTCGCCGCCCATATCAAGGATTGCTTTCTCCTTGCCAGGCGCGATCTCCTTCAGCTTGGCTTCCAGTAAGGCGGGATCGGTGAGGTCACCCATCTGGACCTCCTCGCGAGCGACCTTGTCCACATAGGCAAATCCAATGCCGCGGTTTGTGGTCCCGATCTTTTCCGTCCTCGCCTTCTCACGCAGACTGTCCAGCTCGATGTGATAGGGCATGATGATCGTCGTCTTGGGATCAATTCCCAAGTCGACCTTGATGCCTTCAGACTCCAGGGACTGAATCTCATTCCATAGAACCCGGGGGTTAAGCACCACACCGGGCCCGATCAGAAGCCTGCGGCCGAAGATCGCACCGCTGGGAACCAGATGGAGCTTGTATGTCTTTCCTCCCACAACCACCGTATGACCTGCATTGTCGCCTCCCTGGAAGCGAACAATGACATCGTAGTTCTCTGCCAGTAGATCTATAACCTTGCCTTTTCCCTCATCACCAAACTGCGCACCGGTGAGTATTGTAAACATACTCCGTGAGATGGCGGGCCACGTAGATAACTATTTTGATGGAAATCATCCCTTTCTGTGATCCAGATTGGAGCAGACATGCTGTGCTATCGCTTCTGTGACATCTATTCCCAGAGCCTCATAGATCCCTTTGCCCGATGGGGTCCCGTTCACCTCTATTGTCGTCAGGCCATCCTTGCTCTCCAGGAGGTCGACGCCGCAATATATGGCGCCAACGGTGCAGGCAGATCTCACCGCCAGGTCCTCCAGCTCACGGGTTCTCGGACAGGGGGTGGGCCGGCCACCTCGCGCCAGGTTGCTGATCCATTCTCCCGGTGGAGCATTGCGATAGATGGCTCCCTGCAATCTGCCGTCCACCACGAAGGCCCGGATATCGCGCGCTGAGCCAGAGGCAACGGTAATGAACTCCTGCAGGTAGACCAGACCATTGGCCTCAATTATACTCCTCAGCCTCTCGATGTCTGCCTGCTCGCTGCTCTTTAAGAGGATGATATCCTTTCCTTTATAGCCGAACAGCGGCTTGGATACCGCCGTTTTAAAGGAATGAAGGGCCTCCTCGGCAATCTTTGGGCTGGTGGTGGCCACAGTTCTGGGGGTGGGAACTGATGCCTCATGCAGCCTCCTGGATGTAGCATACTTATTTGCCGCGCTGGAGATGGCCTCGGGGGAATTGATGACTGAGATTCCCAACTCCTCGAGGGCAGTCAGGGCCTCGAAGCGAAAGGAGACATCGACCGCCCCCCGCCTCCCCAGGTCGCGGACCACCAGGGCGTCCAGGTCCAGGAGGTTAACGTCGCCACAACTAAAATCCAGCCTCTTACCGATTCCGCTTTTAAGCTCTGAGAAATCAAGGAATGTCGCATCCATCTGCCGCCGGGAAAATGAGGCCATTAAAGCCTGAGCCGTCCAGTCGTCCCGGTCGGAGACCACGATTCCAACTTTCATGGGCGAGATTTGGCGATCAGATATAATATCTTGATTGTATCCAAGCCTCCCCGGCGTTGAGGGGACCAGGGCACTACCGCGCGTATAAAAAAGTATTCCGCTCAGCCGAGGAGCGGAATCAGGTCGAGGGCCTTGGGGTTGACGACAGCGGACGTGTCGGCAATCTTCTCTCCAAGGGCCCGAGCTTTGATCAAGGGGCGCACAGGCTTTCCTGCCTTGTTCCTGGGGATATCCTCAACGAATATCACATCCGAGGGTATGGCGATCGGCCCCAGGGTCTTGCGCACGAAGGTCTTGATATCCTTTTGCAGGTTGGCGTCACCCTCTATCCCGGGGTTGAGGACGGCATAGACCACAATGCTCTCGCCCTTCACCCTGTCCGGCTTGCCCACCACAGCAGCGGCTTTCACTGCGGGGTGCTTTTCGGCTGAGGCTTCCACTTCTGCATTGGAGATGCGGTGGCCCGCCACCTTGAGGATATCGTCTCCCCGTCCCAGGGCCCAGATGTAGCCATCCTCATCCACCCGGGCTTTATCTCCGGAGAAGTATTTGCCTGGGAAAGTGGACCAGTAGGTCTCATTATACTGGGCTGGATCCCTATAGATCTCCCTGAGCATGGACGGCCAGGGCTCGGTGATGATGATATCGCCTGTGGCTCCAGCAGCTGATGGCTGGCCGTTCTCATCCACTACCCGGACATTATATCCGGGCAGGGGGAATGAGGGTGAGCCAGGCTTGAGCGGGGTTATGGGCAGGGGGGCGATGACCTGAGAGCAGGTCTCGCTCTGGAACCAGGTGTCCATAATGGGAGCAGCCCCGCCGCCCACATACTTCCTCCACCAGATGAAGGCGTCGGGATTCATGGCTTCGCCCACTGATCCCATCAGCCGGACGGTGGAGAGGTCATATTTCTGCGGCCATTCCGGTCCCTCGTTCATGAACATCCTGATGGCGGTGGGAGCAGTATAGATCACACTGACCCCGTACTCCTCGATGATGGAGAACCAGCGGCCAAAGTCGGGATAGTCGGGTGAGCCCTCGTACATGATGCTCGTCGCTCCCAAAGAGAGCGGTCCGTAGGCGATGTAGCTGTGACCGGTGATCCATCCGATGTCTGCTGTGCACCAGTAGACGTCGGTATCCTTGATATCGAAGACCCAGGAAGAGGTGAAAGCGGGCCCAACGCTGGCTCCAGCATGGGTATGCACTATGCCTCTGGGTTTGCCTCCGGCGCCGGCGGTGTAGAGGATGAAGAGAGGATCTGCAGAGTCCATGGGCAGGGTCTGGAATGTTGCCGGCTGGCCGGCCACAAAGTCGTCCCACCAGACATCCCTTCCCTCCTGCATGGGGGTCTCCTGGCCGTTCCTTTTAACCACTACCACCTTCTCGATGTACTCAAGGCCGGCGATGGCCTCATCTGCCTGGGGCTTTGTGGCGATGGGCTTTCCTCTGCGGTAAGAGCCATCGCAGGTGATCAGGACCTTTGGCTGGCAATCCTCCAGGCGGTCGCGGACGGCTACGGCGGAGAATCCTGAGAAGACCACCACATGGATGGCACCCAGCTTTGCGCAGGCGAGCATGGCCACCGGCAGCTCGGGAATCATGGGCAGGTATATTCCCACCCGATCGCCCTTCTTGACCCCCATCTTCTGCAGGGCACAGGCGAATCTATTGACATCTCTGTAAAGCTCGTAGTAGGTTATCTTGCGCACGTCACCCACGGGCTCGCCCACAAAGATGTAGGCCAGTTTGTTCCGCCGCCATGATTTGGCGTGCCTGTCCAGGGCATTATGGGCGATATTGATCTTGCCGCCAGTGAACCATTTTGCAAAGGGGGCTTTCCACTGCACAACATCCTTGTAGGGCTCGAACCAGTCGGCATAGGTCCTGGCCATCTCGTCCCAGAACTGGACATAGTTCTCAGAGCACCAGGCTCTCAGCTCTTTCTCCGACTTCATGCCCTTCTCCTTCATCCAGGCCATGACGTTGGAGTTCTCGACAAGGTCCTCTGGCGGATAGAACAGGCCGCCATTAGGGGTCTGAGCAGAATTTTCTGTTTTATTATCAACCATTTTAAATCGCCTTACTATATTAGAGCTTTAAAAGGCATTATTTGTCTTTATGTGATTTATTCACCTATGATTAATTGTTTGTAACACTGTAATGCCTTTTAGACAATTAATTTAAGTTTCATTACAAGGATATAAGTTTGTTGAATCCTAATTATGATGATATATTCTCTTTTGACTTATTTTATCTTTAATGGTCTTTTAAGCTAGATTTATGGTGTTTTTTCCCATAAAAAATTCTTGTTGATTGAGAAAAGCGGATCTATTGGCGATCTGCAATTGCGTCGAATCCCTGGTTTATTCGGAGGTCATGGTTGGATGAGCATTGTTGTCGCAGCAAGCTGGAAGAAATCGGAATCATATGGTCCAGGAGTGCCGATGGTGTTGCCCAGATAATACCTCTGACGGGAAAGATAGCAGTTTATCACGATTCCTTAATTTTGGGCTTTCAAATCAGCAGCATAATTGTAATCATTCATTTTTGCGTCTATTTGGCATGATCCTTGGAATTAATAAAAAAAAGAGGGTGATATCCCGCTTACAGGTCAATGCGCGGGATGTTGTCCACGGACTCGGGATTAGCCAGAGCAGAAAGGTCTCCGGTCTCCTTGCCCAGGGCCTTGGCCTTGATGACACGGCGCATGATCTTGCCGGACCTGGTCTTGGGGACATCCTTCACGAAGTAGACCTTGTCCGGGTAAGCGACCGGGCCCAGTACCTTGCGGACGTGGACGGAGATCTCTTTCGCGAGCTCGGGAGATTCAGCAACGCCATCTCTGAGTATGACGAAGGCCACGATCTTCTCGCCCTTGACCTCATCAGGCTGGCCGACGACGGCTGCCTCTGCGACCTTGGGGTGAGAAACGGCAGCGGACTCGACCTCAGCATTGGAGATTCTGTGTCCTGCAACCTTCAGCACATCATCGATTCTGCCCTGGATCCACCAGTAGCCATCCTTGTCGCGGGTAGCCTTGTCTCCAGCCAGGTATGTGCCGGGCTTGACCTGCCAGTACATATCCCAGTACTCCTTCTTGTACCTGACTTCATCTCTGAAGAAGGCACGGAGCATGCTTGGCCAGGGAGTCTTCTGAACGATGTTGCCGCCGTAACCGAGTGGCACGGAGTTGGCATCCTCGTCAAAGATATCGGTGTTGAATCCGGGCAATGGGAAGCACACAGAGCCGGGCTTCTCGGGTGTCATGACCAGAGGAGCGATGACATGGCATCCGGTCTCAGTCTGCCACCAGGTGTCGATGATTGGTGCC
>DAIO01000073.1:0-7663 GCA_002498745.1 Methanosaeta sp. UBA533
CTTACCTTCATCCCGTCCGTTCGGACGGCTGTCCCCCCTGACTCCAGGCCGGAGATGGCGGACGGTATGACCACCCGAGCGGCATCGGAGGTGATAGACCGGCACGAATCTATAACGACGATGGGCACCTTGGCCAGAGCCCTGGCCACGCCCACGGGCAGCTCTGCCAGCGGGTCAGAGCCTAAAGCCAGGAGGGCATCAGCTCTCTTCGCCGCCCCGGCGAGGGAGTCCTCCGGCCTGGGAATAATTTTGCCATTATCCTGCTGAAAGGACACGCCCTTAACGTATCCCGTCCGGTCGAGCAAAAGCTGGTTGAATCCGCGGGTGTTGAACCCTCCGGCCACCGGAACGGCCTTGAACGTGCTGACCTCATTCAGCCGGGCCATTAAATCTGAGAATAGCTCCATCTTATCCTGAAGGGACTGGAGCAAACCCCTGCCGGGAAAGATCACCCCGTACTCAGTCTTCTTGAGAACGCTCCCCAGCTCGATCATCTTCTTCTTGTCCCCGAACTTGGGAATCTTACCCTCCAGCACATTCAGGATAGCCTCCAAAAACTGGAGATCCTCTCCCGGACCCACCCGGTAGGTGGTGTTGGGGCAAAGCCGGGCGGTGGGAGATTCCCTCACATCCACCACGATGCAGGTCCTCTCCTCCTCGTAGCTCTTCTGCCTCTTCTCCCCCCTGGGGAAATAGGAGAACCGGGAAAGATGGCGGGGCTGGCTGCTGGAGGGATCAGACCCCCAGAACATGGATGTATCGGCATAGTTGCGCACGTCATCCAGAGTGCAGCTGGGAACCTTTCCTGCCAGGACCATTTCCATGAAGAGACCCTCGCAATAGGTTGAGGGATCATCAACTGTTGCGCCAATCCTCTCCGCCAGATCCATTCCCACCGCCTGAGCCTCGGAAGAGGAGTTTGACCAGCCGTAAATCAAGGGGGACTTGGCATCCTTCAGAATCTCTGCCGCTCTGGCGATGGCCTGGTCCAGTGAAGCATCCCGGCCCTCGATCATGGGCTTTGTCCTCTCTGCAAAGAGGCTCTGGTAATGAGCCTGCCCCTTTCGACAGATGTTCCTTGCCTGGGGGACGGCTTCCTTATCCGGGTAAAGAATATCCTCGCAGATGAGCGCGCAGCCTGTGCAGCTCTTGTAGTTGTAGTCTGTCATACAAATCACCTCAGACGAACTCTATGGCCTTGCTCGGGCAGGTCGCAGTACAGGCATTGCACAGAACCTTATTTGGCCCGAAACGACGGCACTCCTCGAGATTGAAGGCCTTTACCACGCCATCCTCCACCCGCAATATGACCTTCTCGCTCTCCGGACCGAGGCCCGCGCCGCACCTGGTGGGCTCGGCCGCCACATTGACCGGACAGGCGACCACGCAGTTGCCGCAGCCAAAACACTTCTCCGGATGAATGACAAGGCCGGTCTCAGAGGCGTTCTCCAGTGGAGCCATGATCTCCCTCAGCTTGGCGAGCTTGGCCTCGTACTTCTTCTCTTCAAATAGCGGAGTGCACTCATCCAGCTTCTTTTCCCTGCCCAATAGGCCTACGGCAAAAGCCATGCAGGTGGGAAGCCCGCACTTCTTGCAGTTGGTCTTGGGCAATAGCATATAAATCTCCATGGCGCCTACCATAACCAGATACCTCAGTTTGGGAAGGATACAGCAGTAACATCAATCTCGATCATATTTATTGCCTGCGCAAAGCTTTTCATACTTCTTCAGGAATTGTCTTTTCAATGCCCTTCAGCAATCCCATTGCCCTTTTGGGCCTCCTCGGCATCATACCCCTGGTAATAATCTACCTCATCCGGCCCCAGCCAAAGGAGATCCGCTTCTCCTCCATCCAGTTCTTGCGAGAGGGGGAGGCGAAGCGCACTGCCGTCCTCAGCCGTCTGATAAGCGATCCCCTCTTCTGGGTGCAGCTCTTGGCCATCTGCTCTCTCTCCCTTGCCGCCGCCGGGCCCTACACCAACGAGCAGGGGCCGGCAAGCAGCCATCTGGTAGTAGTCCTGGACGGCTCTGCGAGCATGCAGTCCTCATTCTCCCCCGCCCAGAACATCATCCGTTCATACCTCGACCGCTATGAGAGAATCAGCATCATCTTAGCAAAAAACGTTCCCCAGACGGTCCTCACTGAGGGCAGTCCGGCTGAGGCCCGAGATCAACTCCCACGGCTTGTGCCGGCTGCGGTCTCAGCAGACCTCTCCAGCGCATTAACTCAGGCCGCCACCCTCTTGGGCAGCACCGGGGGGGATATCCTGCTGGTCTCGGACTTCATCAGCTGGACGGGAGACGATCCCGATGTCACCCGCAATCTCATCGAGGCCGGCGGCCGGGTGGGAATAGTCTTTGCCGACTCATACCAGGGAGGGAACAACCTGGCCCTGACAGAGGGCTGGAATGTGCCGGGAACGGGATACGTAAACCATACTGCTCTGATTCATAACTACGGCCCGACAAGAACCATACCCATTACCATCACCGGCCCGGGCGGCAAGACCAGCCAGGCAGCTGCAATCCCCCAGGACGGCGACTACTACCTATCCTTCACCGCCTATCCCGGGGTGAATGAGATCTCTCTGGACATTGAGGACGCCATCTCCTGGGACAACCAGGCTTATGTCTATGTGCCAGACCAGGCTAAGAGGGACGTTCTTTATCTGGGCGAGGCCGGGCCAGCCCTAAAAGCCCTCCAGTCCCTGCCCAATGTAAATGTTTTAACCTCAGGCAGGTACTCGGACGCAGATCTGATCGTCCTGGCAAGGAATGCCTCGGAAGACGGCGAACTCAACCGCTACATCGACGGCGGACGGGTGATCTACCTCCCCTTCGATCTTGAGAGCCCCCAGTATCTCCCGGTGAGGGTGACGGGAAAGCTCCCCGGCCCCACCAGGCTTTGGGTGAGAAATTTTGGTTTTGCCGAGGGCCTGCACTTCGATGAGATCGGGATTTATGCCTACCCGGACGCTGCTGCTCGCAGGGGCGCGACCACCATGGTGGAGGCCAATGGCGTACCCATCCTCGCCTACTGGCGGCTGGGCGAGGGGATTGTGATCTATGACGGCCTGGAGATGGACTCAGACTTCTATCTGCGCCCCGAATACCCCATATTCTGGTATCAGATGATCAACTGGATGACGGGGGTACCGGATATAGAAGACTCCAACCGGAAGACCGGGGAGATCATAGCCACAGGCGAGCAATCCACCATCCAAACCCCCAGCATCAGCCTCATCGCCAGCACTATTGCCCTGGACGAGGTGGGCATCTATCGCTTCCAGGGACGAGCGGTGGCGGCGAACATGTACAACCCCACCGAGTCCTCCCTCCTCCGCAGCCGAGATTTCGAGCAGGGCGAATTTACAGGAGTGGTTCGCAATACCATTGTACAGAGGGATCTATCCCACTGGGTGATAGCCCTGGCCGCCCTGGCCATCATTCTGGAGCTGGCCATCATGCGCTGGAGGAGGGAGACATGATCCAGGATCTCTACTTCGCCCGGCCGGAGCTCCTCTGGGCCCTGCCACCCCTGGCCCTGCTGGGGCTGGTCTATGTCCACCTCCGGGCCAGGAATAAGATCCTAGCCCTGTCCCGACTGCTGATCTTCTGCTTGATACTGGCAGCGGCTGCAAACCCCTATTTTGTCCAGACCCAGTTCGTCCAGTCGCAAAAGCCGAGCATCACCGTCCTGGATGACAAGACCGGATCGATGACTGTATTCGATCCCGCTGTGGCGGCACGAGTCGCCGATCTGACCGGGGCCTCTTTGAGCACATTCTCCGGTGACTCGACTCCCCTGGGGGATAGGATCCTCCAGCATGCCCTTCCGGGAAGCACAATCCTCCTGGTGACGGATGGCTACAGCAATAGCGGCCGATCGCTGGAAGATGCCCTCGCCCTGGCCAGGAGCTCGAATAGCACTGTCTTTGCCCTGGACATCGATCCGGTCAAAGGTGATGCAGGGGTGGAGATATCAGGGCCGAACACCGCCGTCCTGGGAGGGGACTATCCCTTCCGGGTGATGGTGAGAAGCTCCCTCTCCTACAGCGGACCCCTATCGGTCTATGCCGATGAGAAGAAGATATACAGCGACCAGATCCAGGCCAATGGGAGCGCCTCGATCAAGATCTCTCATTCCTTCCTGGAGACGGGAAACCATATCCTCAGAGCGGTGATCGCCCCGGATATGCAGCCGGTAAACGACGTTTACCAGAAGTCGATATATGTCGTCCCCAAGCCGGAGGTTCTCCTCCTCACCTCAAGCGACTCGTCCCTGGCCCAGAACCTGGATGATCTTTATAAGCTGACTGCTGCCTCTGAGCTTCCCCCCAGCCTGCATAGCTATAAGTCCATTATCCTCGATGATATCGAATACAGCTCGAACCTCGACCGGCTGGAGGATTATGTGCGCGAGGGAGGCGGCCTGGTGGTGGTGGGAGGCAAGAACTCCTACGACCTGGGAGAATACCGCAACTCGACTCTGGAGAGGTTCCTGCCTGTGCAGTCCTTTCCCAGCCGCTTTGAGGGAGGCAAGACGCTCATCTTCGTCCTGGACATCTCCTTCAGCCTGCTGTCCACCCTCACCAAGGACGGAACCACCCTGCTCGACTATGAGAAGGCCCTGGCGGTGGAGCTATTGAAGTCCCCCCAGTTCCAGGATTATAATGTGGGACTGGTGGTCTTTGGAACCAGGGCCTATAATGTGATCGATCCCGTGCCCTTGTCCCGGAGCCAGAACGTCCTCGCTGACAGAATCGCCACTCTCGCCCCCACTGGAACGGAAAACAGCTATCTTGACTCTGGCCTCGAGCTGGCCAGAGACATGATCCAGGCCAGCGGAGGCGAAGGAGAGATGATCGTCCTCTCCGATGGAAACCTCCAGAACTATGGGGATGTCGTAACACGATCCAAGGAGCTGATCCGGGAGATGAACATCACCATCAGGCTGATTCAGGTCCAGGCCATCCCCGGCATGACGGGAAGCTTACCGGAGATCGCCAGCAGCACGGGCTCAGAGTTCGCCTCTTTCGTCTATCCCGACTCTCTGACCACCATCAGCACCCCTCTGCCCGAGGAGACGAGGCAGCCGGAGAAGAACATCACTAGCTACGACCTGGCAGTGGTCAACCAGAACCACTATATCACCACCGATCTTGAGCTGAACGCCACCATCACTGGCTTCAACGATGTCACCCCCAAACCCGGCTCTTTGAAGCTGGTGGCACTGACCGACGGCAAGCCCGTCCTCACCGTCTGGCGTTACGGCCTGGGGAGGGTAGCGGCCCTGACCACAGACAACGGCATTTCCTGGGCCGGTCTGCTATATCGCAGCCCCAGCTCTCAGCTGATATCCTCCGTCGTCAACTGGGCGGTGGGCGATCCCCGGCCGCAAGAAGACAGAGTGGAGGGAGAGGATGGTTGGCAGAACACTCCCCTGCAGATCACCATTGCCAGCAACTCCCGGCCCAGCCTGCCCGGGGCGAACGTGGAAAAGATAGGAGATAATAGATACACAGCGACGTTTACTCCCAACAGCAGCGGCATCTACTATATAGGAGACTACGGAGTTGCTGTCAACTATCCCCTGGAGTACAGATATATCGGATTCAATCCAGATCTTCCCAGCCTGATCATGGCCAATGGAGGCAAGGTCTTCACCGAGGAGGAAGCGGGGAGGAGCCTGATTGCAGAAGCATCTCGGGTCAGCCAGAGGATGACAGAAGAGAGGGTTTCCAGAAGAGATGCCCTGCTCCTCTTCGCCCTCTTGATATTCCTGTTGGAGATTGTGTCGAGAAAGATCAATGACATACGAAGGCAGGGGCGGACGAAGCCGTGAGGTCACCATCAGATTTTAATAGCATAATCAGCCTGTAGTGAGATATATTATGGAGGTAACTGCCACCAAATGAGTTCTCAAATGTGTGCCGTCTGCGGCCTTCCACAGGAGCTATGCATCTGCGAGGAGGTTGCCAAGGAGCAGCAAAGGATCGTAGTCAAAGTTCAGAAGCGTAGATATGGAAAAGAGGTGACAGTTATCCAGGGCATTGATCCTCATGAGATCGATCTGCAGGAGCTGTGCACTCACCTGAAATCCAAGCTGGCCTGCGGCGGGACGGTAAAGGACAGTCTGATCGAGCTTCAAGGCAATCATATACAAAGGATCAAGGATATCCTGGTCAAGAAGGGATTCGGCGCAGATCAGATAAGCACCTGAATTCCATTTTGCAGGTTTTTATCGATGGGCAGGCAGATCCTAACTTGCTTATTTTCTTTACTTAAAAAGATTGATTATGATGAGGGAGAGCGCAATGCCTGGCTGCCTCCATCCTATTGAATTGCATTGGAAGGAGCCACCTCGTCTGAGCTCATAACAATTGAGAATATCCACTCGCTCAGGCTGGCGCAATGCTCGGGAATGCATTCTTCTATGCAGCCGGCGCAGGGCTCAAAGGCATCCAGAGCCATAAGAGGATCGAAACGTCTGCCGCTAGTCCTGCTGACGCAAAAGAGCCTATAGGTCCTGATGCCGTCGACCGACTCCACCTCTCGGGTAATATGGCGATCTTTGAGAAGCTTGGCCACTATGCGAGAGCATTTCCTGGAATCGATCTTCAGAGCCTTCCATAGATCGCTTTGCAGGGCTCCCTCAGGATGCGACTTAATGTAATCTAATGCTTCCTCGACAGACATCCCCTACACTCACTCCACTGGGCTGATTAGAATGATGTTATTGCCGCGCAGGATGACCGATCCCAAAGAGCGAGTCTTCTCGCCCCCGATCAGCTCCACGGTCTCCAGCAGGTGCAGGTTCAAGTACTCATCTACACTGTTGAGAACACCCTCCAGCACGTATCGGGGTGATCCCTTCATCTCTACCTGAATCTTGCTTCCTACCAGACTCTGTACCTTCTTAGTTGGGAACATATTTCAGACTCCTCTAGACGGACACCACACCTTTTACCCCAGCGACGCTCTTCATGAGCTCCTTCTCGATGAAGTTCTTCAGGGTCATCTGGGAGAATGGACAGCCCGCACAATGCCCCTGCAGCCTCACGGTCACAATGCCATCACTGATATCGACGAGCTCAACATCTCCGCCGTCCACGCGAAGGCCCTCCCGGATCTTTCCCAGGGCCGCCTCCACCTCG
Organism: Methanosaeta sp. UBA533; assembly: GCA_002498745.1. GTDB lineage: Archaea > Halobacteriota > Methanosarcinia > Methanotrichales > Methanotrichaceae > Methanothrix. The sequence goes on from DAIO01000073.1 coordinate 7,158, forward strand.
TCATTTAGGTTTTGCATGAGTATTATCGTCTCCTTTAACCTTTACGGAATTAACCTGGTGCCCGATTATGGTAAACCTTATCCCTTTTAAAGCTTCCTCGAGCTCTTTTATGAGCTGCTGACACTTATCTGAGCCTACAACGGTATTGACCATGACTCCGGGCTCTGAATGATCTCGGATGGCCTTCAATGCCATATCGGGATCCTCGCTCAGCTGGAAGCTCTTCCAGTTGGTGGGTGCCATTCCTTGATACTCAATGAGGTAAAAGCCGGTGATTCCAAGCTCCGTCAAGCTGTTGATGACTCTGACGAGATGCTCGTGATCTACAAAAATCTTGACCATGGTCTTCATGGAGTTTCCTCACCCATATATCGGCTATAAGACCTTATAAAACTTCGCGATACCGGGATATTCTTTTATCCTACCCAGGCCATGCATACCCTACCATGCCATCCAGAGATATCAGAGACGTGCTGAAGAGCAGGGGAATCACTGAGGAAGAGATC
>DAIO01000097.1:0-28452 GCA_002498745.1 Methanosaeta sp. UBA533
TGGAGCCGCCCGGAACGCAATCGATATCCCAGGGGTTTCTGGTCGGGCCGAAGGCGCTGGTCTCAGTGGAGGTCCCCATGGCGAACTCGTCCATATTGGTCTTGCCCATGATTATGGCCCCCTCTGCCCGCAAACGCTCGATCACATGGGCATCATATGGCGGGATGTATCCCTGCAGAATCCTGGAGCTGCAGTTGCTCTCAATTCCCTTGGTCGATATGCACTCCTTGATGGCAATGGGAACTCCGGCCAGGAGCCCTTTCCCCGGATTTTGATCAAACCTTTTTGCCTCTCTCAAAGCCGTTTCCCTGGCCAGGGTGGTAAAGGCATTGAGCTTACCCCTCTCGATCCTCTCATAGAGCCGGGAGAGATACTCCTCTGCCGATCCGGCCAGGAGGGTTGCCTTCAGTTCGGACAGCATAATCACACTATCCTTGGGCTCTTGAAGTAGCCATTTTCGCGTCGGGGCGCATTAAAAAGCGCCTCTTCCTGAGTGAGAGAGCCTCTGGCCATATCCTCTCTGAATATATTGGCAAGGTCAACCACCCGGTAGGTGGGCTCCACTCCCTCTGTATCCACCAGATCCAGCTGATGGAAGTACTCCAGAATGGAGTTGAACTGCTCCACCAACTCGTCCTTCTCCTCTTCTTCGATCTTGATGCTGGCAAGCCAGCTGATGTGCTCCACATCTTCCCTGGTGATCATGTCATCCCACAGAGATCACCTTATTGGATATAAATGCTCTTTTATCAGCAGCACTGCGATATCCATCCCTCGGGAGGCCTGCGGGCCAAAAGGCTTAAGCATCCTGATACAATAAGATGGGAAGCGATATCAAAAATTGGATAATGATCTATGAAAAAGAATGATGTTGTGGTTATTGGTTCAGGGATCAGCGGCTTATTGACTGCACTTGCCCTTTCCCGGGAAGGAAAGAAAGTGCTGATTTTGGAGAAAGAGGACTGTATCGGCGGAGTCTGCAGGTCTTATGAGGTGGATGGCTATCGCCTGGACACCGGCCCTCATGCCATAACCAGGTTAAAGAGCGGTCCACTCAGGGTGCTGATGGACAGGTACTTCCGCGTCGTTCCTCAGTTTGCTCCCTTTGGAAAGTACTATGTGCGAATCGGGGACGAGGTCAAGCCTTTTCCCTGGAGCATCAACGCCTGGCTCACGTTCAGCCTGATTCCCATGACGGACAGGCTGCTATTGATGAGGGCGCTCTTCAATACCCTTTATCTCCTGAACTCGGGCAAGGACTTCTCCAATATACCCCTATCCGCGGTCCTTCCCAATGCCCTATCCAGCACCACCAGGAGATTTTTGGACTGGCTGTGCTACTTCATGGTGGGCACATCAGCGGATAACGCTCCCATATCCCGGTTCATAGACAACAAGATCCACAATACCCATTCCGTTCCCTATGTGGGAAAGCTGTACGACCTGTTCATAACCGATGGAGCCAAGGACCAGGGGTACCCGAAAGGCGGACTCCAATCCATAATCAACTCCGTCACCTCCTCATTTCCCGAAGGCAGGGTGAAGATAATCACAAATGAGAGGGTCATGAAGATCGAGGGCACGAGGCGTGAAGATCAGATGTTCCGGGCTGATCAGGTGATCACCAATAGGGATAGCTACGAATGCGATACCGTCGTTTACTCGGGATTCTCTTCCAGACTGCCGGATCTAGTCGATGGCCTGCCTTCTGAATATACCGAGAACCTCTCCTCGATCAAGAAGGTCAAGTCCCTGACCATTTGGCTGGGCCTGACCAAGAGGCTGTTCCTGAATTACGGCTCGGAGATGTGGGTGGATTCGGATCCATATGCCTGGGTGGTTCCCACCACTAACTATGATCCCACATTGGCGCCAAGAGGCAATCATCTCGTGGGCTTTGCATTTACCCTGGATGGCGAGTACGATATGGCGAAGATAAAGAAGAAAGCTTTCCAGTCAATCGTCGGGAAGGTCCCGGATATCGAGGATCATATCGATATGATTCACTACCAGGAACTGGTACCGGAGAAAGCATCCTGGGGACTGAACCTGGGATTCGGAGACGTGAGAACTCCGGTGAAGAACCTTTATTGCGTGGGGACTGACACCGCGAAGAGGAGCGCCGGGGTTAACCGCTCGGCATACTCCGTTCTGAAGTGCCTGGATCTCATGAGATCGGACGGAGTACTGCATTAGGATTATCAGATGCCTTCGTCATTGCTCCTTTACTCTCGCCTTTTCCTCTGAGCATCGCCCCCTGACCCAATCCCGCTTTTCCAGACGGCACTCTCAATCCCTTTTCGGGACGGGTGCATCGACCGCTCCTTTCTCCGCAGATCCATCTGCCGGGCATAAATATATAAGTATTTAGAGGCTTAAAAAGGAATGATCGTAATGAAAAAATATAAAATACTTTCCACCCTAATTCCGTTGATGCTTTTGGCCGGCATCACAGGCTGCATTGGCAATGAGACCGATCCCTCCACCGGCGCAGGCGAGGCGTCCATCTCCGCTCTGGAAAATGAGAGTCCTCCCACCTTGGGGCTGGAGCTGATAGCCTCCGGCCTGGCTGCGCCTGTGCAGTATATCAGCTCGGACGACGGCCGGATGTTCGCCGTCGATCAGACGGGGATAGTTGTGGTCTTCGATGAAGATGGCCTGATGCAGGAGGGCCCCTTCATGGATCTTCGCGACCGGATGGTCGATCTGTCCCCAGGCTACGATGAACGGGGGCTGCTGGGGATGGCGTTTCATCCCGATTTTGTCGAGAACGGCCGGGTATTCGTATTCTACAGCGCCCCTCTGCGAGCGGGAGCTCCGGAAGGCTACAGCTGTACCAACCGGCTGTCTCTTTTCACAGTATCTGAGGACGATCCCGATGCAGTCGATATGAGCTCAGAGAGGATCATCTTCCAGATCGACAAGCCCCAGATGAACCATAACGGCGGGGCCATCACCTTCGGCCCGGACGGCTATCTGTACCTGCCTTTGGGCGATGGCGGCGGGGCAAATGATCAGGGGCCTGGCCACTCCGAGGGAGGAAACGCCCAGGATACCTCAAGCTTCTATGGCAAGATTCTGAGAATCGATGTGGATTCGGCGGCTGACGGCTACGCCATTCCCCCGGACAACCCATACCTCAACGACTCCGCTTATCTCCCTGAGATCTGGATTTTGGGCCTGAGAAATCCCTATGGCATCGCCTTTGACTCACAGGGGCGCTTGTTCGTTGCTGATGCCGGCCAGAACCTCTGGGAGGAGGTGGACCTGGTGGAAAAGGGAGGAAACTACGGCTGGAACATCCGGGAGGGGACTCATTGCTTCGATCCGGAGAGCCCGAACGACTCGCCCGCCAGCTGCCCGGAGGTAGGGGCTAAAGGGGAGCCGCTCATAGATCCCATAATCGAGTATGATCATGACAACCATACCGTGGTCGTGGGCGGGTACCTGTATGAGGGCCAGGATCTGACTGATCTCGTTGGCAGCTACCTCTTCGCCGACTGGTCCAGCAACTTCGATCAGGGGGATGGCAGGCTCTACCTGGCCCGGCCGGAAGCATCAGATGAAGGGCTCTGGAAGGCGGAGGAGATAACGATCGCCGGCCGTCCGGATGGAAGGATTGGAGAGTTCATTCGCGCCTTTGGACGGGATGGAGAGGGCGAAATCTACCTCCTGACGTCAGAGGTGCTGGGCCCCTCGGGAGATAGCGGGAAGATCTACAAGCTGGTTAGAGCGGAGGATCAGGCGCCGACCTGAGAACGGCAGCCCTCACCTTTTTTCGACCGCATCCTCTGGCCCTGCCCCCTACCTCTGCATTGCCTCATCTTCACCCTCATCGCCCAGACGTAACGCTTCGCTGCCCTGTCCACAGCTCTCATGCTCAAGCTGGATGGTGGTATGCTCTATTCCGAAGAGATCATGCAGGATTCTTTTGATCTCCTCCATTATCGTCTCCCCCTGTGAGATCATCTGGTCCTCGATCACCGCATGGGCGCTGAGTATGACATGGGCAGAGCACACACCCCAGACGTGCAGGTCATGGACCTGGAGCACACCGGGAACGCTGCCGATGGCCCGGGATACATCCTCAAGGTTGATGCATGCAGGAACACCCTCCATCATGATACGAAATGAGTCCCTTATGAGCCGGTAGGAGCTGGCGAATATTATCAGGCTGATTATGATGCTGGCTATGGGATCGGCCTGGGTCCAGCCAGTCACCCAGATGATGATTCCTGCCACTATGACGCCCAGAGAGGCGGCAGCGTCTCCCAGCACATGAAGCCTCGCTGACCTGATATTGAGATCCTCGGAGTGATGGGGGCCGTGATCATGGTGGTGGAGGTGGCCGCCTCCCAGGATGTAGGCCACAATCAGGTTCACTATCAGGCCGAAGGTTGCCAGCAAGAGAAGATCAAGCCCCTTCACTGGTGCCGGCTCTAGGAGCCTTTTGTATGCCTCCACCAGTATCCCCAGGGAGACGAATCCCAGCGTCAGCCCATTGGCCAGGGACGCTATCACCTCAAAGCGGTGAAAACCGTAGCTGTATCGCTCGTCCGCCGGCATGGTTGAGAGGCGGATGGCCAGCCAGCTGAGAAGGATGGCGAATATGTCCAGGAAGACATGAGCGGCATCTGAGAGCAGGGCCAGGCTGCCGGTCCACCAGCTGCCTATGGCCTCCACTATGAGGATAGTGCAGGTGAGGAGGATGGCGAGGAGAAAGCGTCGCTCGACCGTTTTTATCTCGTGGTTCTTCATCTTCCCTGGCTCCAGTATGTTATTGCCGAATCCGATCCAGAAAAGCTTCTGCAAATAAAAAAGTAGTTGCCGCTTGATGCAGCGCAGGCGCTGTTTTCATCCCTCGATGAGACCGTCATTGCAGAAGATATTCCTTGCCTCATGGAAGGAGAGATCTGCGGGCGGGACTATGATGTCCGAAGGAATGACCTCCTCATCGCTTATGGGCTTCCCCAGCTCTTTTACTGTGGTGATCATTCTGGCCAGCTCCTGGCAAAAGCCATCTTGATTGCCATTCTTCACATGATCCACTATCTGATTGTCAATTTTATTCAGATCGTCCAGATGGCTGTCAGCAAAGCGGAACTGACCCTCTCCCAGGATTCTGATGATCATTTATTCATCTCCGCCTTCAATCTGGCCATCTCATCATCTACGGTGTTCTTGGCCTTGACCCGTGCCAATTCGCTCTCGATCTCATCCCCTCCCGAGTAGTCGGTGAGAGTTCCGGATTCCAGGAGCTCATCCAAAGCAGCCGAGCGGGCTTTCATATCCTCGGTCTTCTCTTCTGCTCTCTGAACCGCCAGGCCTACATCCGCCATCTCCTCGCTTATGCCGGTCACCGACTCGGTGATCTTGACCTGAGCATCGGCGGCAGTATACTGGGCTTTGATGGTCTCCTTCTTGGTGCGGAAGGCCTCCACCTTGGTGGCCAGACGAGTCTCTGCTGCCTGCAGCTTCAGCTGCTGATCATTCAGTTCTTTGATCTCCCTTTCCAGGGTATTAAGCTGGGCCTGCATCAAGGCCTTGCTCTCCAGGGCCTTTCGCGCCAGGTCCTCCCGGCTGGCAGAAATGGCCTCCTTTGCCTGGCCATCAAGCTTATCGATATTCATCTGCAGCTTGGCCTTCTGCAATTCAAGCCTCTTCTTGGAGGTGGTTACCTCTGCCACCCCTCTCTTGACATTCTGCAATAGCTGCAGCTGCTTTTCATAAGAGACCTCAAGGACCTCTCTGGGATCCTCTATCCTGTTCATGACCTTATTCATCTTTGCCTGCACGACAGCACTCATCCGCTCTAAGAAGCCCATATCAATTCTCCTTCAGCATATCTGTTCTCCACCGTCTCTTGATTGGATGCAAATTACATATACCAATGTCGTTTTAGATATTTATAGGCTCTCATGCAATGGATGCCATTAATGCCGCTATTGAGCAGAGGATGTGGCTAAATTAAGGGAAAGGATGAATTACGATGAAATAGGTTTGAATCCGGAGGTGAATAGATGAGAAAGTCCATATTGGCTCTTCTTTTGGCCCTGTTCGCCATCATGGCATTGGCAGCACCGATCTATGCCGAGGATGATGACGATGATGAGGAAGAGAACGAGGCTTCCAGCGAGAGCGAAAGCGACTCTGATGAGAAGAGCACTCCCGGATTCGGATTTGCATTTGCAGTGGCAGGCGCGCTGGCAGGAGCTCGCCTAATCAGATCTAAAAACCATTGAGATCGTTCCAGTTCGATCGCTCGAGATCAATTGACCTTCTCTTTTTTTCAGCTATCGAAACGGTTAAGGTCTATTCGATGCCAATTGGCCTTCATGAGTTTTGCATTCTTTCCCGCAGTGGACCTGCGAGGCGGCAAGTGCGTGCAGCTGGTGGGTGGGGTTCCGGGAACTGAGGTCGTGGCCCTGGACAATCCCCTTGCCCAGGCAGAGCGCTGGATCGACGAAGGCGCTGACCACCTGCACATCATCGACCTGGACGGGGCGATCCAGGGCAAGAGGGTGAACGCCCCCATCCTCGCTCAGATCGCAAAGGAGCTGGACGTCTATATCCAGGTAGGGGGGGGCATTCGGTCAGAAGAGGAAGCGAGGGATGTTCTCCGCCTGGGCGTCGATCGGGTGATCCTGGGCACTGCCGCCCTGAAAGATCCCGATATGATCGTCCAATTAGCTGAGGAGCACGGCATGGAGAGAATTATGGTAGCCCTGGATGTTAAGCGGGGGGATGTAACCACCGAGGGCTGGCAGAAGACCCTTGGCAAGAGGGCGGTGGAGCTGGGCAGATTGTTCGAGGAGAAGGGGGCGGGCTCCATCCTCTTCACGAACATCGATGTTGAAGGCAGAGAGCGAGGAATCGATATCCAGCCCACAGGAGAGCTGGTGGCAGCTCTTCGAATACCGGTTGTCGCTGCTGGCGGGGTCACCACCACTGAGGATGTCCTCGCCCTGAGAGATGCTGGCACTGCAGGAGCTGTGGCCGGGACGGCCATTTACACCGGAAAATTGAGCGTCTCAGCTACTCTGCAGGCCCTGCGAAGATAGGTGATGGTAAATGGCGAAAAGAAATGGAAGAGGATTGGGATTATTCAGAGATTGCAGGGCCCAGGCCACAGTTAACCTGGACGGATCAGGCCAGGCAAAAGCCGCCTCCGGATCGGGATTTCTTGATCATATGCTGCTCGCCCTGGCGCGCACGGCGAATATGGACCTGGTGGCGGAATCAGAGGAGGGCTTGTGGAGAGCCCAGTCATTAGGAAGGGCCATTGGCCTTGCCCTGGATGATGCCCTGGGGGACAGGAGCGGAATATGCCGTTACGGCTCGGCCTCGGTTCCCATGGACGAGTCTTTAGCGGATGTGGCTCTGGACTTCAGCGGCCGACCCTATCGGATCATCTCCGGAGAGTTTCGGGGGGAGAGGATCGGGGACTTCGAGGCCATGCTCCTTGAACCCTTCCTGGAGGCGCTCTCTAATGCTGCCGGGCTGACGGTTCATATCCGCTTCTACGGGGAGAACGACCACCATAAGATGGAATGCATCTTCAAGGCCCTGGGACTTGCCCTGCGCCAGGCGGCGGCAAAGGGTGGAATGGGCATCCCCAGCACCAAAGGAGTAATCTGAGGGTAGATCCGAGGTAAATCTGAGATCAGATAGAGATCAAAATAGCTTCTCTATCTCTTTCAGATCGATTCTGGCCGTGGAGTCCAGGCTGAGGGGGGTTAAGGATACCAGCTTGTCCTGATAGATGGTCTGCACGTCAGTCCCTTCCTCGTCGCAGCATATCAGCTCCCCATCAATCCAGTAGTAAGGCCGGCCACGGGGATCAAAACGCTCCTGCACTGCCGTCTTGAAGATCTTCTTCGCCAGGCGGGTCACTTTTATCTCCGTCTCCTCGCTGGCACCAACAGGGACATTCAGGTTCAAAAGATCCACTCCCTCCGGAAGGCCATATTCTAAGACCCGGGTCGCTATTCGGCGCAGAAATAGAGTTGCCACATCAAAGCTGTGCTTGGCCCCATGATGCATATCGAACTTGTCGCCCTGATCAACGGCCTGAATTGAGGCAGCGATGGCGGGAATACCGTAGCTAGCGGCCTCCAGAGCCGCTCCTATGGTCCCGCTCGTGGTAACGGTATCGGTGCTGATGTTCTCTCCCACATTGATTCCTGAGATGACCAGATCAGGCATCTCCTTAAGGATGGCGAAGATGCCAATGATGACCGAATCCACCGGCGTTCCTGTGACCGCATAGGCTTTAAAGCCGTTCAGGTTCACCTCGGCATAGCGCAGGGGCTCAAAGACGGATATAGATCTTCCCACGCCGCTCTTCTGTCCCGAGGGCGCGGCTACCGTCACCTCCCCCAGGCCTCGAACGCTCTTTGCCGCCGCCTCGAGACCGGAGGCATAAACGCCATCATCGTTGCTGACCAGTATGCGATGCATCGCATAGCCCTGAGCATTTCTCGGTATTAAACTATANNAGACGTCCCGACCGGGATTCGAACCCGGGTTGAAGGCTTTCTGCGCGAAAAATGCTCCGCAGGCCTCCGGGATATCCACTACCCCATCGGGACAAGAACACCTCTGATGGCATGCTTCAGGTTATTAAGCTTATTGGCATGATGCCCTGGTCTGAGCAGTCCTGATGGCCCGCAGAAAGTCGATCTTCCGAAACTCCGGCCAAAAAGGAGCGCAAAAGTAGGCGGCGCACTCATTGCCATTGGCCTGCCAGGGAAGGAAGTTCGATGTGCGAAAATCCCCAGCCGTCCTGATGATCAGATCCACCTTGGGAACGGCAATGCCGTCCTGAGGATAAAGATGCTGGGCGATGAGGTTCTCATCGAGATCCTTAGCTCTTATCCTTCCCTCCTTCACCAGGCGGGCCAAGGAGCGTGCGGCATCCACCAGCTCCCTCTGGCCTCCGTAAGCCAGGGCCACATTCAGATACATCTTCTTGTAATCCTTCGTGGCCTCCTCAGTCAGTCGGATCTCCTCCTGTAGATCATCGGGAAGCATCTCCAACCGACCGATGGCTCGCACCCGAACTCTATTGAAATGGATTTTCTTTGAATTTCTCAGCTCATTGAACTTTTTCTTTATCAAATCAAAGATATAGCGCTTCTCCGACTCCTCCCGGCTGAAGTTCTCTGTGGAAAAGGCATAAAGGGTGAGATGCCGAACCCCCAACTCCAGGCACCAGTCTGACACCCTCTCCGAGGTCTCAGCGCCAAGGCTATGGCCAAGAGTCTTGGCGAGGCCCTTCTGCCTGGCATACCTGCGGTTTCCATCCTGGATTATGGCTATATGCTCCACCGCTGACCCCGCCAGGACCTGAGCCTTGAGCAGCCTCTCATACAAAAGATAAACAGGATTTCTGAAGATCTGACTCATTTACTTAATTAAGCTCGCGAATAGGTATTTAAATAATTCCTTGCCACGAGCCCAAAACTGGCTAAGGGATTTTTCCTCTAGGGCAAGATACTAATATCTGATGCCTTACTTCCTTACTTCGAGGGCCTGTGGTCTAGCTGGTTATGACATCGCCTTCACACGGCGGGGATCACGCGTTCGAATCGCGTCGGGCCCATTAGGATTCGGATCGACACAAGCTTTAACTATTTAAGCGTCATTTTCGACTGAGGTGGTGCGGGACGTTGCTCCGGCGATTCTGGCTGCAAATGGACCAGATAGCGATTCAACTCTCGCTCAGGGTCTCATCGATCCGGCATCTAACCTAAAATCTGCAATTATTATTTGAGGTGATAAGCTGTACAATAGAGGTCATGGTGGGGAGGAAGGAGCAGTAATAACCCGAGTTCGCCTCCCTCGCAAACAGGATAGAGAGATATTCGGTCATGTAGAAAGCCTGCTTGGCTCCAATCGCATCAAGGTCAGGGGCCTGGACGGCGTAACCAGGATGGCCCGCATACCGGGAAAGATGAAGAAGAGGATCTGGATAAGAGAGGGCGACGTGGTCATAATCATCCCCTGGGAGTTCCAGAATGAGAAGGCGGACGTGGTCTGGAGATACACCGGCCCTCAAGTGGACTGGCTGCAGCGTAAAGGTTTTCTGAAGGGCTCTTCATAAGCCGGATATACAAATCATGAGCAGGCGCAGCAAGGATGAGGATTTTGATACCCGTATTGATGTTCTTCGTACCAGAATCAAGGACTCCGATGACCTGAATGTCCAGGACGCTGTCTTTGACAAGCGAACCCTGATGGACCTGTACAGCCTGGCAAGCAAAGGGGTCATAGATGCCCTGGGAGGTTCCATCTGCACCGGAAAAGAGGCGAACATATTCCGGGCTCTAGTAGGCAGCCGAGAGCTTGCCCTCAAGATCTATCGCATTTCTACCAGCAACTTCAATGTTATGCAGGATTACCTGCATGGCGATCCCAGATTTGGAAGCGTCAAGGGCACGAAACGAGCTATTGTCGCCGCCTGGACCCGCAAGGAGTATCGCAACCTCATGCGAGCGGAGGAGGTAGGTGTGCGGGTGCCCCATCCCATCACCATGAAGGAGAATATTCTGGTTATGGATCTGATCGGCAAGGGAGATGATGTCGCACCACCCCTAAAGGATGTCGGGCTGGACTCTGCAGAGGCCGAGCAAATCTACCAGAAGATCGTCGAATATATATCCCTGCTTTACAATCAGGCCGGTCTGGTTCATGCCGACCTGAGCGAGTTTAATATCCTATACGATGATGGCGAGCCGGTGATAATAGATATGGGACAATCGGTCACCCTGGACCATCCCATGGCCAGAAAGTTCCTGGAGCGCGACATCTCCAATATAGTTCATTACTTCCAGAAAAAGTACTCTATTGGCTCATCCGAGGAGATCTATTCCAGGATCCAGAAGGATGAAGCTGAAAAGATAAAAAAAAGAGAGTAGCAGATCAAGATAAAAGGAGGCTGACAATGGATTTAAAGATCCCAGAAGAACGGATAGGAGTGCTGGTGGGCCCTAACGGTTCCATGAAACACTTCATAGAAGAGAAGACAAAGACCTCTCTGGAGATAGACAGCGATACAGGCACAATTTCTGTCACATCCGCAGAAGATCCATTGCAGGTATTGAGGGTCATGGACCTGGTGAAGGCGATTGGCAGAGGATTCTCCCCGGAGAGAGCGCTGGCGATCCTGGACGACGAGATGCTGATGCTCGATGTGCTGGACATATCCAAAACAGCAGGCACCAGGAGCGATATGGAACGATTGAAGGGACGCATCATCGGCAAGGATGGAAGGTCGAGGGAGATAATGGAGCGGCTCTCGGGCACCAAGGTCTCCGTCTACGGCAAGACGGTGGCCATCCTCGGCTACCCCGAGCAGATAAGAGTGGCACGCGCGGCGATAGAGATGCTCCTTGATGGTGCGCCACATGGCAATGTCTACAGCTTCCTGGAGAGGAAGCATGAGGATCTGGCCAAGATGGAGCTCAAGGAACAGGGATTGCTCTAAAGCCCACTCCTCAACTTATATACATGATGCCAGACATATAACGTCGGATTGACCTGATGAGGCTGGAGTTTTGAGCTTCGATTTACAGCTAGAATTCGCAGATTGGATGCTTATAGCAGCGGCGCTGATAGGCCTGTATTCCATCCTCCTTTTGCCCTTGAGGGATAGCGAGGCATGGAAGAAGAGAGGTGTGACTGTGGGAGGGATATCCGGAATACCCCTCCTCATATTCCTGCGGACAACCAAAGGATTGAAGCTGCTCGACCAGCTGAGCCGCCCCAAGTGGATATGGAGAACGGCGGTAACTATTGGAATCCCTCTGGTGATCCTGAGCATGGCCACATTCTTGATCCTCGTATTGCTCATGACCTACCTGATGATTCTCTCTCCACCCGAGCCCAGCAGCTACAATGCACCCAGAAATATCCTGCTCATCCCCGGTCTGAACGAGTATATCCCCTTTTTATGGGGCTGGATCGCCCTATTCGTCACTATGCTGGTGCATGAGTTCGCCCATGGCATCCTATCCCGAGTGGAAGGGGTCAGGGTCAAGTCCATGGGCATAGTAACCCTGTTCGTTGCCCCAATAGCTGCTTTTGTTGAGCCGGATGATGAGGATCTCTTCGGCACAAAGAGCAAGCCGCCCCTGGTGAACAGGGCCGCTAGGATCAGGATTCTCTCCGCCGGGGTCATAGCCAACTTCATGGTGGCCGCACTGGCCATGGCCCTCTTCTTTGGGCCAGTTCTGGGCTCCATGTCCCCTGTGGACCGGCTGATTGCGGTGGGTGTCCAGGAGGATTCAATAGCGGAAGAGGCAGGCTTTGAGAGCGGCATGGTCCTGCTCCAGGTGAATGGAGAGAATGCGATAAAGATAGAGGAGCTTTACAGCAATCTGGGCAGCACCATGGTGGAGATGGAGGTCTTGCACAACGGCCAAAAGGAGATATTCAACCTCCCCGGCCAGGCGGCAAGGGGAATCATGGTTGCCTCCATCTTCCCGGACTCTCCCGCCGATTCCGTCGGCCTGCCTGCGGGCAGCGTGATCTCCAGGATCGACGGCAAGGAGGTGGTGGATGTTGAGGGCTTCAGAAGGGAGATGAACCTCACTCGACCCGGTCAGATCATCACCATCACCACCGGAAGTGGCAAGAGCTACCAGGTCAACCTCACCTCCGCTGCTGGTCAGGGAGAGGATGAGCAGAAAGAGGAGTCGGATGCTGTGGGAACGGGCTTTATCGGCATTGGAATCTCAGGGAACGCCATCTATTCGGGTGGCGTAGCATTCCAGGAAGCTCCTGCCAGCGAGTTCCTCGGAATCCTGAAAACCATTCCAAAGAGCGGCGTAGAGGGTTTCGCCTACATGCTCAACCTGCCCTTTTCAGGAATTCCCGGATTCACCCAGAAGGGATTTCCGGGATTCAGCGGTTGGCTGACTGCGGTCTACGAACCGGTTGGTTGGGCGGAGCCCCTGGGTGAGAGGTTCTTCTGGATAGCGAACCTCCTCCTCTGGATAGGCTGGATCAACCTTTATGCCGGTCTCTTCAATTGCCTTCCTGCCGGTCCGCTGGATGGAGGCCATATCTTCAGAGATCTGGTGCAGACGGGCTTTGAGCGGCTGGTTCCGCCCGAGAAGGCGGAGAAGCTCACCAGAACTGCAGTCGCCATTTTCACCTGGGTGATTCTGACCAGCCTGCTAATAAGCATCATCGCGCCGTTTACCCATAATATATCGATCTGATGACTTGGGGTCTGGAAGAGCCCGTTGGCCGTTGTTGGCAGAGCTCTCTTGAGCTTTCTGCCTTCTGCCGCGCCGGCCTCATTCCCCTCACTTCGATACGTTAGTTTTAAACCCATTCAGAAATGACAGGTTGCCAGGCAGGTTTCGTCCCATGAAAATATGCTCTATCTGTTCTATCCGCCATCTCGCGGCATTAGCCCTACTGATGGCCCTGGCCGCAACCGCTCAGTCCATAGAGATCTTTAGCCTTTACTCCAATATTGACTCCGCCGATATCACACTGATGGGAGGAGGAGAAGGGATTCTTCAGATGGATCTGACCCAGGACAACAAGGTTCTGAATAGCAGAAGACTGGATATCGATGGCCCCGGCACCTATGTAGTGCGCTGGCCAAATCTCAAAGTCGATAAGGGAAGCTATTCGGTCTGCGCAACTCTGCGAGATGATGGGACGAAGGACAACAGCGATGATGCGGGCGAGATCAAGGATGGTGCGGTGCAGTCCCGGAGATGCTACCGGTTCTATTATGGCGGAGTTGAGCCGGTAAGGTTTGATGTGCGCGATTTTCGTTCCGATTCCCGGGGCCTTCACCTGGCGATAAGCGCCAGTGATCCGACCATTGTGGACATCTATTACATGCTGGTTCAGGGAGATCGAGCACTATATGTAACCCGGGAGAGGGCAGTGCCCATCTCCGGGCTCATGTCCATGGCCGTTCAAAAGGACTACAAATGGAAGCCCATACTGGAGAACGGCCAGATATATGAGGGCCGGGTCAAGATCGTGGAGCTGAACCACAATCAGACCAGGGCCTTTATGAGCCCCTTTGTGGCGATTGAAGATGCCCAGATAACTGAGACCTATCAGGATGAGACAGGGGCAAGCGCCACCGTCATGGGTGACTCCAGGGTTCCTTTTGAGGGACTCCTCAGGTTCACCCTCTCTGGTGGAGGAGAGGTCCTCAATATCACCGAGAAGAAGACCCCCGTTCTTCTCTCCGGGGATGATGAGACGGTGGAGATCACCTGGAATTCTACCCTTGAGCCGGGGGTCTATCAGCTACAAACCGCCCTGATCGGGCAGGATGGCAGCATAGTAGACCTGCAGGAGAACATCATCGAGGCCAAGCCGATAGTTGTGAGGAGCAATGTGGATGAGACAAAGAGCTCAGGCCTTCCAGCCGGTCTCGCTGGAGTGGCAATGCTGGCCATAATCCTCGTCCGAAGAATGAGAAGACAGGGCCAATTGATGAATTAGAGGGTATGATATGGTACATGCTGTCTTCTGCCTGGTGAGCGCCCTGACCATCATGGCTGCGGTCGTACCCCTGGCTTGTGCGGGGGAAATGCAGAAGGGCAACGAGAATATGGCCCCAAATATGACATCCAATATCACCTTGAACGCCGCAGGAAGCATCATGTCGAATGAGACCAGGAATGCCGTTGCCGCCAGAGAAGGCAAGGTCCTGCGCGCTGGAAGCGAGAGCATCAAGGCCCCAAAGGCTTTGGGATGGAAGAGCAGCCGCCGAACAGCTGGCATCAATATCGGCCTTGAGCCAAAATCCGAACTCAACCTCAGCCGCCAGCAGGAATCGGTATCGAAATTCAAATTCAATTCCGATATATACACCCTGCTCTTCATCCAGAATAGTTACATGAGAACCAAGCCCTCATATACAGCTCCGGACAATCTCTCCAACAGAGAGGTCTACAACATTTCCGGATATCCACTGGTCATGCTTTCCAGCAGCGTGCCTTAGAGGGGGGGCAAAGGATCCGGGCAATCGCATTCATGCGAAAAAAAGACGAATCAAAAGCGACCTTCAGAGGTACTTTTGAATCTTTGCCACCAGCGAGGGCTTGGGATAGGCGCCCACAAGCTTATCGATGAGCTTTCCATCCTTGAAGACCATCAGGGTGGGTATCGCCGAGATCCTGAACCTATTGGCGGTCTGAGGATTCTCATCCACATTAAGCTTGCCAAAGACCGCCCGTCCCTTCATCTCTGCAGCCAGCTCCTCGATGATCGGGCCTATCATGCGGCATGGGCCGCACCACTCCGCCCAGCAGTCCAGGATCAGGAGCGGGTACTGGTTTGAAGCGGCATCAACGGTTGCATCTGTGACAATGATCGGCTTTCCTGGCAGCTCTACGGTTGGTTCATGGGGTTTGTTAATCTCGCTCATCATCTTCTCCATTTTCTTTTTCTTAATCTCTTCCAGCTCGTCCAAGCTCAATCCTCCAAGCTCTTTATAGCTTTGATGATCAGTGATTTGAAGTGGTCCAGCTCCATGGGCATGATGGTGAAGGGGAGGTTGGTGAAATCGAAGAACTCCAAGAGCTCCTTCTCCCTCTTTGGAGCATCCTTTAATGTATCGATGTAGATCGATCCCCTGAATGAGCCCATCTGCATGCGGGCAGTCTCCGGATCCCAGCCCAATCGATTGAATATATCCTTCCAGGCATCCAGCCAGCCTGGGGAGAGATAGAAGAAGAGACCCTCTCGTGCTTTCTTCTCCACGGCCTGGCGGGATATGAAGGCATCAACACAGTTCTGACAATCCATTAAGGCGGCATGGTAGGGTTTCAGGATCTCATCTATCTTGGGATGGCACTGTCCATAAGCCACTATTATTCCCTGGCTGCCATCCGATGAAGCCCTCTTCAGCTCCTCTTCCAGGGCATCCTTTAGCTCGTCGAAGTCAACATGCAGGCCAGGGCCCAGATAGCGAGCTTTAAAGGGAAATCCGAGATCGGCACTCAGTCTCTCGATCTCATCCTTGAAGATGCCGCAGGCAATGATTGTATACATGGCTGGAACGTTCTATATCATCTATAGGATATATCTGTGATCCTCGATACTGCATTAATCATTCATAATCTTTATCTAGAATAAACGGCAAGTGCAAGTGTCAGAGCCTTATGAATCTAATGCCACTGGAAAAGTTGGGGGCCAGATGCACGCCAGAGGGCAGAGCAGACTTTGGCGTATTCTTGCCCTGGGTATCGGATTCAGATGGAGTTGTGCTCGGGGTTAAGCTCATCCATGAGAATGACCAGTTCCTGCAGGATGTTCCGGCAAAGACCTTCGAGATGGAATGCTCTATTGATCCGAATTATGGAGAGTACTGGCACGGCCAGGTAGAGATAGACGCCTCTGAGAAGCCCCATAAGAAATCCGCCTGGGGCAAGCCGGGAAGATATGTATACCGCTATTTTCTGGAGAGAAGGAATAATGAGCCCATCGACTGGATCATAGACCCCTATGCCAGGGAGTTTGGCATCGGGAAGCTTTCCGCTTTCACATTAGGCTACGAGCCTCATATCTGGAGCGATGAAGAAGAGCTATGGAGAACTCCCAGACAAGAGGATCTCATAATCTATGAGCTGATGATCAATGAGTTCGGCGGGGACATGAGGACTGCCACCCGCCATCTGGAATACCTGCAGGACCTGGGAGTCAACTGCATAGAGATCATGCCGGTCACCAATATATCCAACACCACAGACTGGGGATTTCTGCCCATCGGCTACTTCGGGGTGGACGAGAGGTTTGGCAAAAGAAGAGATATGCAGAGGCTGATCGACTCCGCCCATCAAAAAGGGATAGCTGTGATCCTGGATATGGTCTACGGCCATACGGACAGCCTATTTCCCTACTCCTACCTCTACCGAGAGATGGGTTTTGGGGAGAATCCGTTTCTGGGGTCCTTCGCCAAAGACCTGTTCGGAGAGAGCACCGACTTCAATCGAGCCCTAACCCGGGACTTCTTCTATACGGTCAATCACCACTGGCTGAGCACCTATCACGTGGATGGGTTCAGGTACGACTGCGTTCCCAACTACTGGGACGGACCCACGGGCCTGGGTTATGCCAATCTGGTCTATCAGACCTACAAGCTGGTCTTTGGGATGAGAGGATCTCAGGACCATTGGCAGAGGTTCTTCGAGGGGGATGAGATTCGCCTCATCCAGTGTGCTGAGCAGCTGGAGGAGCCGGTGGAGGTGCTGGAAAAGACCTACAGCAGCAGCACCTGGCAGAACCAGACCTTTGATGCTGCCATTGCTGTGGCTCGAGCCGAAGCCAGCGAATTAGCGGGCCGTCTGACCCATCTTGGCCATCGGCTGGGCCTTGTCGGCTATCCAGCGAAGGAGAAGATCAATGAGGATACCATCCAGAAGAGCGCCCTGCAGTATATTGAGAACCACGATCACTACCGGTTCGTCTGCAACTTCTGCACCATCAGCAGGGATGACAACGATCTACTGAAGGAGGGGGACAGAAGGTATTGGTACAGGGTCCAGCCCTATCTGATAGCGATCATGACTGCCAGGGGGATTCCCCTGATCTGGCAGGGCCAGGAGCTGTGCGAGAACTACTTCCTCCCGGAGAGCGGCATGGGAAGGGTGGTGATGTTCCGGCCGATGAGGTGGGACTACTTCTACGATCCCATTGGAAAAAGGACGATCTGGCTGACCAGAAGGCTGATGAAGCTGAGACGGAAGGCGCAGTTCCTGAGAGGGGAGCACTGGTTTTATGATGATCCTGATAGGTACCAGTCCCGGGGACTGCTGCTCTTCTCCCGGCGGGCAGGTGACGCTTTCAGCCTGGTGGCCCTCAACTTCACAGATAGCGATCAGAAGGCATACTTCCACTTCCCGCTGGGAGGCGATTACTATGAAGAGATTCATGGAGAGGATGGCTTTAAGACAAGGGCAGGGGAGTGGGGGGAGATCAGCATCCCAAGCAACTATGGGAGGATCTGGACAGTCGAGGGCGGTGAGTGAAGAGCCGCCGCCTGGTGGACCAGGTAGATCACACTCCCAGACATTATTTATGCAAAGCTGAGTATTAGCCCCCGATGCAATGAATAAGCCCTTTCCCGATCCATCCCTCTGCATGAGGCATGACCTTCATCCCGGGGATATCGGATATATCATATACATGCACGGCATTTTCCATGCTCTCGAGCAGGGCTGGGACCATACGTTTGAGGTTTATGTGGCTGTACCTTTGGCGGAGTTTGCCCAGTCCAAATCCAGCCGGGAGAAGATATGGATCCTGGAGGAGGATGATCGGATCGCGGGCTCGGTAGCCATAGTCAAGCGCACAGAGGAGGAGGCTCAGCTTCGCTGGCTTCTCCTGGAGCCGAAGATCCGGGGGCAGGGGATCGGCAGGTGGCTGGTGGAAGAAGCCCTGGATTTCAGCCGGGACATGGGGTATGAATCCATTGTGCTCTGGACGGCAGAGAGCCTTCCCATAGCGGAAAAGCTCTATCGATCGGTGGGATTCGAGCAGATATTGAGGGTTACGCATGAGAGGTGGGGAAGCATTGTGAACGAGGTTAAGTACAGGCTAGTTCTTTAGCTGGAAGGGCAAATGAAAAAACCTTTTCCCCATTCATCGATCTCTGTGTGCCACGAGATTTGGCCGGGGGATATCGGCTATATAACTTACATGCACGCCGTTCTTTATGCTCCCGAGCAGGGCTGGGACTATACCTTTGATATTTATGTTGCTTTGCCCCTTGCCGAGTTCGCCCAATCCCAATCCCCGCGGGAGCGCATCTGGATTCTAAAGGACGGTGATCGGATTGCGGGCTCGATGGCCATAGTGAGGCATTCGCAAAAGGAGGCCCAGCTTCGCTGGCTTCTCCTGGAGCCGGAGATCCGGGGGCGAGGAATCGGCAGATGGCTGGTTGAAGAGGCCCTGGATTTCAGCCGCACCTCTGGGTACGAATCCATCTTCCTCTGGACAGTGGATACCCTTTACATAGCGGCAAATCTCTATCGATCGATGGGATTTGTTCAAAGGGAGAGGCTGACTCATGAGATCTGGGGGAGCACTGTAACCGAGGTCAAGTACGAGTTGCTATTATAGGCACCTTTCTAGCCTGCTTGGAGAAAGGATGGAGAAACGACCTGGGCAGCAAAAAAAGACGATTTGTCGCTCCATCTCCATCCATTGCTCATACTAATCTATTACCATGCCCTTATGGGTCATCTTGGGCTTGATCAGATCGCTACTGGGAGTCATCAGTGGATGGTCATCCTGGCCATCATACTCAAAGCTGTGGCTGGCATCGCCCAGGCCGTCGCCATCCGAGTCATTACCCTCATAGTCAGACCAGTAGTTTCCCAATAGGCCGGTGTAGCTCTTGCCTGCAGATGAGTAGCTGATCTGTTCAGGAGAGTGCCAGATGTTCTCTGAATCAGAGGACAGGGCGTTCTGGAGGTTATCTATAAAGTCGTTCAGATAGATCGTGTTATGGTTTGATTCCCGCAGGTAGATCCCTATTGAGTTGCCTGTCACATTGTTCTTTGTCACTGTATTTCCCGAGCAGCCATTGAGAAGGCCGATTCCCTCCTCTTTGCTGCCAATA
This sequence comes from Methanosaeta sp. UBA533, assembly GCA_002498745.1. Classification (GTDB taxonomy): domain Archaea; phylum Halobacteriota; class Methanosarcinia; order Methanotrichales; family Methanotrichaceae; genus Methanothrix. The sequence goes on from DAIO01000097.1 coordinate 19,610, forward strand.
GCCCGGTTCTCCTGAATGATGTTGTCTCTTGAGCCCTTGATGGCGATTCCATGATCGTTGCTCAGGGCGGCGTTATTGAGGATGGTGTTGTTGTGGGAGTAGTAGAGGTATATGCCCATGGATGCGCCGGATGCGGTGTTGCCCTCGATGATATTCTCATCCGAGTGGGCCAGCATGATGCCGTCGCTGGAGAGAAGGCCCATCACCCCCTGGCAGCGGACGGAGGCATTGTTGTTGACGATCTTATTTTTATCAGAGACCATGAGGTAGATTGCAGCTCCACATGCCTCTATGGTGTTATTGCTGATCGTGTTGTGGCTGGAGGTAACGTCAATCCCGTCTCCATTCGGGTTCACTATTTTAAATCCGCTTATCTGGCTGTTGTTTGCGGTCATGAACACCGATCCGAGGATAGATCCGGCGTCTATTACCGGCATGCCCTCTCCAGAGTCGATGCCCATAAGGGCAACCTCCTTTTTGATATCCAGGGTTCCCTGGTAGGTGCCGCTCATAACCTCGATGACATCGCCGCTGCGGGCTTGATCGATTGCCTCCTGAATGCTCTCCCCGGGCTTGACAGTGATGGTGGCCGCCAGTGCCGATCCGCATATCAGGAAGAGAATCAGGATGAGAGATACAATCTCCACCGGCCTCTTGATGCCAGAGTTAAAAACCTTCTTTATCATCGATATTATCTAGACGGCAGGGAATAAGAAATTTTCCTTTCTCAAGTCCGATAATCATATCTCTTTCGAGAGCGTATAAGATCATCATGAGACTGATTTATGCCTTATTCATTCTTATAATATCGATAGCGACACCGTCAACCTGTCAAGAGAATGCAGAGGAATGGCTGGAAAGAGGCAATGAGCTCTTTGGCCAGGGGGATTATGAAGAGGCCATTGAGGCATACGATGAATCCCTCCGGCTGGACTCAGAGAATCCTGTGACATGGAGCAATAAGGGCACAGCACTCATCAATCAGAGAAGATACGATGAAGCTATACAGGCCTTTGATGAGGTCATAAGGATAGACCCAGAGCTTGCTAGTGCCTGGAGCTATAAAGGCGGCGCACTTCATGAGCTGGGAGAATATGATGAGGCGATTGTCGCTCTTGACCAGGCCATAGTTCTGGAGCCGGAGAATGGCTCGATCTGGAGCCTTAAAGGGTCTGCTCTCTATTTTCAGGGAGAGTACGATGAGGCCCTCACTGCGATTGAAGAGGCCATAAGGCTGGAGCCGGATAGTACTATTGCCTGGTCCATTAAAGCTGATATTCTTTATGAACAGGGCGAATACCAGGAAGCCATAACTGCAGTCGATGAGGTCATAAGGCTGATGCCAGACTATCCTGCTGCCTGGGGCAATCGGGGCGAACTTCTCTGGCGACTGGAAAGGTATGATGAGTCTTTGGAGGCGCTGGACATGGCGATCCAGCTCGATCCGGATCTCGCCGACGCCTGGTACAACCGGGGCGAAGCCCTCAAGGCTCAGGGTCGGGACGAAGAGGCAGATGTTGCCTATGCCAGAGCGAAAGAGCTGGGATATTCCAGTTGAATCAAGAACGGCAATCGATGCACTTAATGAGGCCGCCCCGGGAGTCATTCATCCCAGTCTGTGCCCGATTCAAACCTTGAGAGCGGCAGACGCATTTTATAGCGTTGGGATCAAGGGGTAGAGAAGACACACCTCCTTTAGGGGGTGGGATGAATCGTGCCCCTTGTAGGATTACTTTCGCGCCACTTAGATCGAGATGCAGGGTATTCCTTGTACCCTGTAACGGCGTAAGCTCTCGCCTTGAAACAGGCCGCCATGCTGAGAGAAATCTGTGACGCATCAGGACCTCGCTAGTCTGGAGTCGTCCGGCCAAACATACCCCGCTATGCGGGAGGTACAAGTCTCCCCCCTTGAGGGAGCTGGGTGGATGACCCCCTGTGCCTTCCGAGCGAAATCGGCAGGCTCGGAAGGAGAAGAATTGATACAGATAACCTTTAAAACAAGAAGATCTACAAATATGATGGTATTAAGAGCTTTAAAATGTAGTGAGGTAAGATGAATGACAAGTATTGTACATTTTGAGATACCTGCTGACGACATTCAGCGAGCAAAGACCTTTTACTCCGACCTCTTTGGATGGAGGATGGAGAGCATGCCTGGGATGGATTATACAATGATAGACACCTTTGGCGCACCTGGTGGAGGCATGATGAAGAGGATGCATCCGGAACAGCAGATCATAAACTACATAGGAGTGCCGTCGGTTGACGAATATGCGGCGAAAGCGGAGAAGCTGGGCGGCAAGATCATAGTTCCCAAGATGGCCGTCCCGGGAATGGGCTACTTCGTGGTCTGTCTGGACACCGAGAACAATGCCTTTGGAATTTGGGAAATGGACATGAAAGCAAAGGAATAATCGGATCTATCATCCGACTCCTATTTTTCTTACAATGGCCCACAGCAATAGCCTGGAATAGTATTGTTGAATAGATTCCTCCATAACCATCTTAAAAAAATGGCTCCTAGCGATTTACAACGGAGGGGCGTATGGGCAGAGAAAGCCCCGGTCTTCCAGGCCGGGGAGTAGTCACTTGATCTTTTTCTGAAGCTTCTTGAGCTTCTTCTTGGCGGATTCGCTGCCTCCAGCTGCTTGCTTTGCAAGATCCTCTGCCTTGGCCTTCTTCACTTTGTTCAGCTTCTCAAGCTGTTTCTTACTCACTGGCATGCGGTCACCTCTTATTTCGCCTCTATCAGACACTCTGGATCTTTTCCCTTTTAAGAATATCCCTGCGTCATCTCTGCCAGCCCAGCATGAAGATGCCACGATCTGGGAGGATAAGAGCAGCTGGATCGATCTTCGTCACCACCAGACCTTAAGCTTTTGAACGATTATACCTGTAATCAGCCAGCGTTTTGGGCCCCCACAGGATTGCGACTGTCGCCGCCGTGACTGCCAGGAGGAAAAAGGCAATGACTGGATCGTAATGAGAACCGTATATGGGAAATAAAACCAATTCGCTGAGGTTGGCGCTGGCATGAAATGCTATCGCTGCGAACAGGCTCTTTCCTGTGTTGTTGTATATCCAGACGATTAGAACTCGCAGCACAACTGTGGCTCCACACTGGCCCAAAACCCAGAGTGGAGCATTATGGCCCTGAATATAAGGGATCGCATGCCATATCGCCCAGACTATTCCCAGGATCATGCTGGCCTCCAATGCAGTCCGGCGAGCCTGCAATGGATCGGTAGCATATCCCGTCCAGCCGATCTCCTCCCCCACCCCGCCAACGAAAAAGAGGACGAAGAATGCTGGCAGCGCAATAAAAGTGAACTGGGGATCCGGGACTGGCATCCCGGTCAGCTTCATCACTGCATACTCCAGCGCCATGAGGAAGGGCATCAAAAGAAGGAGGGGCAAATACCAGACCTTCGATTTGATTCTTCCATAATCAAAGCATCTAGATAATTGCTGCTTTATGCCGTTGGATCCTTCCTCTCTGTAGATGAGGATCAGTGCTGCAACCATCGGACAGACGAGCACTAGGGCGCCAGCAGGCAGACTGAAGGGAAGAGGAAGCTCTTGCTCGGCCATGCCACCTGCCAGCCAGAATGGTACGGATAGTGCGAAGAGCAATATGAAGAACTTGAAAGGATACCTCTTAGCGGATCCTGGGGATGTCATCACCTACCTCAAATGTTCTCCCCCTGATACCTCCCCTCATACAGCTTCTCAGCTTCATTCTCCAGCCTCATGAACACAAGCTGCATCAGCCGGGCGTTCCTCTTCAGCCGCAGCCCAGATGGATTATGGACCACAAGCAAGCTCTGGCTGCGCCCCCGGTACCCCGGATCCCAGAGGGCAGTCTCCAGGCTAGCCCCGCAACGCAGGAGGCTGGAGCGGGCCCTTGCCAGGGCAGCCACATCTCCAGGAATATTTACGATCTCATTGAACGTCACCAGATAGGCTCCGGCGGATAGATCGATCCAGCCGGATTGGTCGAAGTCCAGTGATGCCGTCTCCGGCAGCTTTCGTTCACTATTTTCAAAGGCCACCGCCCCGGAAGATGTGAAGCGCTCGATCTTCTGAACTGTCAGCTCCATACCACACATCTGGGTCTGAGTCTTCGGGTCGATCATGGATTCCACAAGCCCCTGGGCCTTGCTTCCGGTAAGAATGGTCACAATAAATCACCTTGAATATCTTGATTAGCAGGATTTCCCCTGAGACATAAATATTTTGCATAGAGATATTGCGCTGTCAAATATTCGCCAATTCGCCATCAAAATTTCTCTGTCAGAATATCCGTTATCTAAAGATTGAACTCCATCCCTCACCATAAAGCTATTAAACCTATGACAGAATATCATACGGGAGCCCGATAATCCTGTTCGAGATCTTAATACTGCCCATCACAGTCATCATCCTGCTTCTGATCCTAGCCCTGCCCCTGATCTTCATCTTCCTCTTTTTGCATCTCTCCCGGTCCGCCTTCGAGATGGTCGGCTTCAGCCACTGGACTGCCACCCTGGCCGTCTTCGGCTGCATTCTGGGAAGTCTGGTGGACATCCCACTCATGGAGGCCCCAATCTCCGCTTACCCTGGATGGTACATGACGGCGATGAGCCAATACCCGGCAGCATTTCTCACCACCTTTCATCCCCTCTATCTGGCGGTGAACGTCGGTGGCTGCATCATACCTCTGGTCGTCTCCGCTCATCTCCTCCTCCGGGGCAGGGCATCGTTTTTCAAATCAGTCCTCGGCGTGGCGGTGGTGGCCGCCGTCACCTACTATGCCGCAGAGGCCATTCCCGGCGAGGGAATAGTCCTGCCCTTCTGGCTCTCCCCTCTCTTGGCCGCGGTAATGGGCCTGGTCCTGGCCAGGGGATACCGCCGCTCCCCTCCTCTGGCTTATATAAGCGGCACCATAGGAACATTGATTGGAGCGGACATCCTCAGCCTGCTCACCCCAGGGATCCTGCCTGCCCTATCGCCCATGCAGCTTCTCCGCCCTCAGCCGGTTGTGCTGTCCATAGGCGGGGCAGGGGTCTTCGACGGCATCTTCCTCACCGGAATCATCGCCGTCCTCTTAGCAGCAGGCATAGTCTGCCTCTTTCGAGGCTCATGCGAGGGAGCAGACGAGTGATCAAAGAAAACTAAAAAAAGAATAATAGATCCGGATCAGCCCGCGTTTTATTCTGCTATGTTCACCGGATAGATGAGCCTCTCAGCGATGGTGCCGTTTTCCCAGGGCTGAAGTAGAAGAAGATAAACATCCGTCTCTCCAGGGATCACTGCCCGGTAGGTGAAGACCTCGTTCTCCGGCACTCCTACCATCTCCAAACTGACATTGTCCTGGGTTGATCTCGCTCCCACCAGGGCCAGGAATTGGGGATCAAATTCAGTCCACCACTCAAATCCAGTTGAGGGGTTTGAGGGGATGGTGATGTTGAACTCCTCACCCACCGTCGCGTTGATCACCGGCTCACAGGGGGCATTGTCACATACGCTGCTGCCAAGAGCCAGGGCGATCATGGAAATGGCCAGGGCCAGGGCAGAGATTACATATCGTTTCATATATCTGACTCCTCCAGATTGTAGCTACTTTTAGCCTTCTTTGTATTCTTCTTTCTATTTAAGAGGATATCTTGAGATCTACATACCCACCTTGCCGGTTCTTATGGTATAAGCCTCTTCGACTGGCACCACAAAAATCCTGCCGTCGCCTATGGCCCCCGTTCTGGCCGAATCCTCGATGATCTTGACGGCTTCCGATATCCTTCCCGCCTCCAGCACGAGCATGAGCACCGTCTTTGGCATATCATAGCTCTCCCCGGCAACCGCAATTCCCTTCTGCTTTCCCCGGCCGTAGACATCAAAGCGGGTCATGGCAGAGAATCCTTCTGCCTTGAGGGCACTGACAACCACATCCACCCTCTCCGGCCTGATCACCGCCCAAATCATCTTCATCAAATGAGAATCCATGTTGCTATGCTCCCGATACCCAATATTCACATGGTGAGCATCCTGCATCACTATGAAATAACTGCTAATGAATGGATATATGGACCTATTTGAGAAAAATTGGCAGGATTTCAGAGGAGCGCAGAAGAATTGAGAAATCATATGATATGATATACGAGTGAGGAGAGTAAGCCCCCTTCTGTTCTATGACGGCATTCAGCTTAGCGCCATACCCGAGCTTGGCTGGACGTCCATGTTAGCAGCTCTATTTTGGCTTGCACCCACAGGGTTTCGCCGTTTCATCCGCATTCAGCGCGACCTCAGCCTTGCGGCATCATAGCTTTAACGCCGCGCGGTATCGTTTCTGTGCCAGAGCCGGAGCTCTCGCCCCACATCCTTTGGGATGTCTGTGTGTCCAGTGGTGGAGGGACTTTCCACACCGGCCGGAGCTGGCCAGCGGCAGCCGTCCTTCCTCTCTCGCTATTACAGGTTTGATAAACAATATATAAAACTATGCTAGAATGAATGCGAAATCATATTATTTTAGATATTCTTCCATGATGAGAATTGCGCAATATTTTCCGCACATAGAGCAGGTCTCTGCCCTATCCTGGTGATGAATCTCTCTGGCTCTATCACCATCAATAGCAGCCGTGAACTGTCCTTCCCAATCTCTCGCCCTTCTATACCCTGCCAAATTCCTATCCTCGGGTCTTGGACCATACTTCAAGATATCACCTACATGGGCTGCTATTTTGAAGGCTACCACCCCTTCCCTTACCTGAGCCGCATTGGGAAGGGCAAGGTGTTCGGATGGAGTGATATAACATAGGTAATCCGCTCCAGCTCCTGCCGCAAGAGATCCGCCGATGGATCCAGAGATATGGTCATACCCTACGCCAATATCGAGTGGAAGAGGGCCCGCGACGAACAGAGGCCTAAAGCCTGTCACTTTCTTGTAATAGGAGACGTATGCCGCGATCTTCTCAGGGCTTACATGCCCGCCCATTCCTTCAATGATGACCTGGGCACCCAGCTCATTCGCTCTCCTGGCCAGCCTCGCGTTCATCTCTATCTCCATCTCTTGAGGCCCATCCATCTGGTCGTGGATACACCCACTCCTCATAGTGTTTCCTAGAGAAAGCACGACGTTCTTCTCTGAGAGGGCACCACATATCTCGTCGAAATGTGATAAAAATGGGTTCTCCCTGCTGTTTTGCAGCATCCATGCTGATGTAAAGGATCCTCCTTTGGATACCATGCCCATTATCCTCTTCGAGTTCCTAAGCTTCTCCAACATCTCAAGAGTGAAGCCTGCATGGACGACGATGGATGAAATCCCCATGCTAACATGTTTTTTGATCATCCGGATAAGATCTTGCTCGGTTATGTCCTGAAAAGAGCCTTTCTCGACAACTGTTTGGTATATGGGCACAGTCGTTATAGGCGCTCTTGTCTTATCTAATATTTTAAGTCTTATCGCATCGATGTCTCCGCCCATCGAGAGGTCGGAGATAGTATCAGCTCCATATTTTTCTGCGATCCTTGCCTTCTCAACTTCAACATCCTGATCAAAAACCTCAGCAGATGTCCCTATATTGGCATTGATCTTCGTCTTCAGACCCTCACCTATGCCAAGCGGAGGCTCTCCATCTCGCTGCATTATAACGACGCGTCCGGTGGCCATTTGTCTTCGCAGAAAATTGGGCTCTACTTCTTCTGAATCAGCCACTTCATCTATTACTGATGTCTCTCTGCCAGCGATTACAGCTAGTAAAAGGCTCCTGTTCATCGGACCCACTTTGCAGCGTTATCTTATAGCATCTGCGAACAGATACTTAAGCTTCTCGAAATACACTTATATCCTCCTGCGATTTTATTTGAACAATGGCTCGAGACCAGAAGGATCACTACTACCGCAAAGCGAAAGAGGAAGGCTACAGGGCCCGATCGGCCTACAAGCTCCTGCAGATAAATGAGAAGTTCCATGTCATAAAAAAAGGCGACTCCGTGGTCGACCTGGGGGCGGCGCCAGGCGGCTGGCTGCAGGTAGCCCAGAAGCTCTCCGGAGGAAAGATCGTGGGAGTGGACCTGGAGGGCATCGCCCCCATCCCCGGAGTGATCACCTTCCGGGCGGATATCACCGCCCTGAGCACAGTGGACCTGGTTAAAGGAGCCCTGGAAGGGGATGCAGATGTGGTGATATGCGACGCCGCCCCCAATCTCTCAGGGGCCTGGGACAGGGACCATGCTATTTCCATAGACCTGGCCCGTTCCGCTCTTGAGATGGCTAAAAAGCTCCTCCGGCCGCGGGGCAACTTCGTGGTCAAGGTGTTTCAGGGCGATATGTTCATAGATTTTCTCAATGATGTTAGACGGGAGTTTGTCGTTGTTCATGCCCATTCACCAGCAGCCTCAAGAAAGGAGAGCGCTGAGACCTATGTTGTGGGAAAGAAGCTCCTTTCTGCCCCGGTCCGCAAAGGGGATATGCTCAATGTTCAGATAGAATCTGTGGGCAAATCCGGAGACGGCGTGGCCATGGTGGAGGACTTCGCGATCATCGTCCGAGGATCGAAGCTGAAAGAGCAGCTTCGAGTTAAGGTGGATGCCGTTTTGCCCAACTTCGCCTTTGCCGATATCGTGGAGAGAAAGAGTTAATAACCTGCCCAAGAAAAGTGAACGGAGGGGCTAGACCATGGAAGACGATGCAGTGATTTTCATTGGAGACAAACCAGTCATGAACTACGTCCTGGCAGTTATGACCCAGTTTAACAAGCCTATTGCCAGTGTGATATTGAAAGCAAGAGGGCGTGCCATCTCCCGCGCTGTGGATACGGCAGAGATAACAAGAAACAGGTTCATGCCCAATCTCACAGTCAAGA
>DAIO01000002.1:0-5463 GCA_002498745.1 Methanosaeta sp. UBA533
ACCACCGCCCAGGTGATCGTGTCCACTGGGTTGTAGCTCGTATCATAGATAATGGGGTGGATGTAGTACCTGTATATCCAGTCTGCTAAATCGATCACATCAGGTCATTGCACGCTCTCGTATTTCAGCCGATCGAAGGATGGTCTGCAAAAAGTATTTATATTGCAGAACGCCAAGCATGTTTGTCCATTTTCCGATTTTAGCTGAGGTAATTGAATGGTCGAGGTGTTCAAAGGTACAACTACGGTAGGTGTACTCTGTGATGGAGGTGTAGTCCTTGCATCGGAGAGCCGAGCTACCATGGGCAGCTTCATAGCCAGCAGCCAGGCCAAAAAGATCTATCAGATCGACGACCTGGTGGGTATGACCACTGCCGGAGGTGTAGGTGATGCCCAGTCTCTTGTCCGGATGGTTCAGGTGGAGGCCAGGCTCTATAAGATGCAAAGGGGCGAGGGCTTGACAGTCAAGGCCGTCACAACCATGCTCGCCAATATTCTCTCATCCAGGCGGTACTATCCCTTCATGGTTCAGCTCGTCATGGGCGGTGTGGATAGATACGGCCCCAGGATCTACTCTCTGGATGCCCTGGGAGGTCAGATCGAGGAGCGGAGGATTGTCGCCACCGGCTCCGGATCTCCGGTCGCTTATGGCGTATTGGAGGCCATGTACAAACCGGGAATAAGTGTCGAAGAGGGCACTGTTCTGGCGGCAAGGGCAATTCATAATGCTTTGAAGCGAGATTCCGCTTCCGGCGACAAGATCGAGCTCGTTAGGATTACAGATAAATATGAGGAGGTAGGCGAGCCGGAGTATTCGGAGATTATGAATCTCATTTAATCTTTTTTGGATGTGTAATATTGTCGGTAGAAGAAGTACTTTTTGAGCTCAAACGCAAGGTTCAGAGCAAACTGCCCCCGGACATCAATGTAACGGGGCTGGAGTTCGAGGGTCCGGAGCTGGTCATCTACACCGATGACCCCAAGAAGGTGGCTGATGACGGCGAGATCATAAGGAACCTCGCCAAAGAGCTTCGCAAGAGAGTGGTGGTCCGGCCGGACCTGAAGGTATTGGCAGATCCTGAATCTGCCATAATCAAGATCCAGGAGGTCGTGCCCAAAGAGGCAGTCCTCACCAACTACCACTTCGACGGCGAGACCGGTGAGGTGCAGATCGAGGCGGAGAAGCCCGGGCTGGTGATCGGCCGCCATGGTGCCACCCTGCGGGAGATCACAAAGCTGATCGGCTGGACACCGAAGGTGGTCAGAACCCCGCCGGTTAGATCTTCGACCATCGCTAATATCAAGGATTACCTGCGCAGCGTGCAGAGCGAGAGAAAAAACATCCTGCGCACAGTGGGCAGGAAGATCCACCGGGATATTGCTTCCAAGGACCAGTGGGTCAGAATAACCACCCTGGGCGGCTGTCGGGAGGTGGGCAGAAGCTGTATGCTCCTCTCTACTCCAGAGTCCCGTATCATCATCGACTGCGGAGTAAATGTCGGATCGGATGACTCAGCCACCCCATACCTCTATGTGCCTGAGGCCTATCCCTTGAACCAGATCGATGCTGTGGTCCTGACCCATGCTCATCTGGACCATGCGGGCCTTGTTCCCATGCTCTATAAGTACGGCTATGAGGGCCCCATATACTGCACTCCCCCTACCAGGGATCTTTTCGTTCTCTTGCAGCTGGATTACATCGAGATCGCTGGCCGGGAGGGAAACCGTCTTCCCTATGACTCAGGAATGATTCGCGAGGCGCTTAAGCATACCATCACCCTCAACTATGGAGACGTTACCGACATTGCTCCCGATACCAAACTGACCATGCACAACGCCGGGCACATCCTGGGCTCATCAATCGCCCATTTCCATATCGGTGACGGCCTATACAATGTGGCCTTTACTGGAGACTACAAGTTCGAGAGAACCAGGCTCTTCGATCCGGCGGTCTGCAACTTCCCCCGCCTGGAGACCCTGGTGACCGAGGCCACCTACGGTGGGACTAACAGCATCCAGCCCTCTCGCAAGGAGGCGGAGGTCAATCTGATAAAGATGGTCCGGGAGACCATCAACCGGGGCGGCAAGGTTGTAATCCCCGCCTTCTCTGTGGGCCGCAGCCAGGAGGTGATGGTAGTCCTGGAGGAGGCCATCAGAAAGAAGGTGATCGATGAGGTGCCGGTCTGCCTGGACGGCATGATCTATGAGGCCACTGCCATTCATACTTCATACCCGGAGTACCTCAATAACGATCTGCGGGACCTTATATTCCATAAGGGGATCAATCCATTCCTGGCGGAGTGCTTTGTCCAGGTGGAGTCTCCCAAGCAGAGGACGGAGATAGTTGAAGGGCCGCCTTGCGTTATACTGGCGACGAGCGGCATGCTCAATGGCGGACCGGTGATCGAGTATCTCAAGCGCCTGGGGCCGGATGAGAAGAATACCCTGGTCTTCGTCGGCTATCAGGCAGAGGGAACCCTTGGGAGACGGATTCAGAAGGGCTGGAAAGAGGTCCCGCTATCTGTGGATGGAAAGACCCAGACGGTGAAGATCAACCTGGAGGTTACAACAGTCGATGGCTTCTCCGGTCACTCCGATCGCCAGCAGCTCATGGAGTACATGCGGCGCATATATCCCAAGCCAGGCCGGGTTCTAACCAACCATGGTGAGGAGGGCAACTGTCTGGATCTGGCCAGTTCCATCTACAAAAGATACCGGATTCCCACCATGGCTCCCATGAATCTGGAGACCATCAGGCTGATCTGATCTTCAAAAGCTTTATCAAAGAAAAGGCATAATGTCAATCCTAGTTATTACCGTGAGGTTCTTGTGACTGGAAAAAGAACGCGGATCATCAATGATCCATCAGATCTGGTTCCATTATTGCAGGCCTTTGGCTCAGCCGTTCATAAGAAGATATTCGATGAGCTAAGCCGGGAATGGCGAACTGAGCGGGAGCTAGCTGGCCTTTTCGGCGATGACGCTGGCGTCCACAGAAGCGTAGCCCTTCTGCGCAAGAGTGGCCTGATAGAGACGAAGTGGAGGGTGCCTGAGCCCGGGGAGAGCCCGGAGAAAGAGTATCATTCCACCTACTCTCGCATCCAGGCCAACTTCCAAGCGACCATGGAGGATCTGAGCGAGCTGATCAGCCTTACTTTTATGTCCGATGAGGAGCTGAGGGAGGTAACTGAGAAGCTGCAGAAGATGGTTAATGGAGGCAACAACTCGCTTTCTAATCTTTCCCGGGAGCTGGGACTCAGTCAGGTATTCATTCGTGGCGTGGCCAAGAGGGCAGAAGGACTGGCGGTGCGAGGACAGCGGATAGAGCCTTATGAAGAGGATTTCTGATGGCCAATGTATTGCAGAGCAAGAGGGAAAGCTCTCGTTTTCAGATTCTGGTTGAGATTGCTGCCCATCAGCCCAACCTCCGCCAAAAGGAGGTGGCAAACAAGCTTGGTGTCACCCCTCAGGCGATCTCCGAGTACATCAAAGAGCTGGTGGTAGACGGCCTGGTAACTACAGACGGCCGCATGCGCTACAGCATCACCAAAGAGGGCGTGGAGTGGCTGCTGGAGAGCGCTGCTGAGCTGAAGCGATATGCTCGGGTGGTGATGGAGGAGATCATCAGCCATGTGTCCGTCTGGACGGCGATAGCTGAATCCGATTTGGTCGAGGGAGAGAGGGTCTCCTTGGAGATGAGAGGCGGCCTATTGTATGCCAACAAAAAAGAAAAGATCGAGGCCAGCGGGATTGTCATTGCCAGCGCCAGTGAAGGGGAGGATGTGGGCATCTCAGACTTGCGGGGATTGATAAGCCTGGAGGAAGGGAGGATAACCCTATGCAAGGTTCCGCGAGTGCAAGCAGGCGGATCGAGAGGGGTTGACCTGGAGGTTTTGAAAGGTCTACTCTCAGAGGAGAGGATGGTGGGGTGCCTGGGAATTGAGGCCCTGGTGGCTCTGAGGAAGGCCGGCAGGAAGCCGGATGTGCTCTTCGGTGCCAAGGAGTTCGCGGTGGAGGCGGCATACCATGGAGTTAGCTCTCTGGTGGTGAGCGTGGACGAGCAGATACCCGGCCTTTTAACCCGCCTGGAGTCCGAGGGCCTGAAGTACGAGCTCATAGATCTCACTCTTGGCTGAATCGAACTCGCAGATTCAAAGATGACTTTTCAGGTTCTTGCTCAGGCGGACAGGTCTCGCATACAGTTATTGCCCCAGAGCGGGGACAAGGTTCTCTTCGAGGGCCATTTGCGCTTGAAGGACATGCCCCAGGGGCCAAGGGTCTTCAAGTTCCTGGTCAAGAAGGAGAATGAGGCAGAGAGGTACCTTCCTCCAGAGGATGCAATGAGGCTGCTTCGCAAAGCCGGGGCCATCTATCTTGTCAGGGGGGACTCGGCTCTGGAAAAAAGGTTCCTGGAGCTATTGGAGGCCTACCAGCTACAGTACCGCTTCGTCCAGGTCTGCGGCCACTGTCTGGGGCAGAAGAGGGTGACCTATGTGGGGCGAGATGCCATAACCTACAAGGGCGCTCGCATCTGCGAGAACTGTGCAGCAGCAGAGCTTCTCCGAGAGGCCGATTTTCATCATCTGAGCCGTCCTGCCAAGTCCCATCTGGCCAGGATCCTTAAGAAGAGGCGATCTTTAGATGATGTCATCGGCCTGCTATCTTTGCAGAGGCTCGAGCCTGAGCTAACCCGTTTTGACCTCATTCCCGCCAGCCATGAGGAAACTGGTCTGCCCCTGGATTCAATCGACCTGCCTGGACCCCTTAAGGAGCTGTTGCGTCGCAGGCTGACAAGCCTCCTGCCCGTCCAGTCCAGGGCGATCTCAGCCGGCCTCCTGGAAGGAAAAAGCCAGCTGGTTGTATCAGCTACCGCTACTGGTAAGAGCCTGATCGGAGAGATGGCGGGGATAAAGAACCTTCTGCAGGGAAATGGCAAGCTACTGTTTCTGGTGCCTTTAGTGGCCCTGGCCAACCAGAAGTACGATCAGCTCTCCGCCTATAATGAACTGGGCTTTCAGACCTCCATTCGGGTGGGAACAAGTCGCATCCGCCTGGGAAAGAAGAGGAAGATCGTCCAGAGCCTTAATGCTGACATAATATCCGGCACCTACGAGGGCATAGATCAGGTGATCCGCACCAAAAAGAGCCTGGGGCGAGTGGGAACGGTGGTGATCGATGAGGTTCATATGCTGGAAGATGCTGAACGCGGCCATCGTCTGGCTGGGATGATCGCCCGCCTGAGAAATGCTGCCCCAGAGGCGCAATTCATCTTCCTCTCCGCCACAGTAGGAAATCCGGGGGCCCTGGCCAAGCGGCTGAATGCATCTTTAGTGGAGTACGAGGTGCGGCCGGTGCCCATTGAGCGCCATCTCATCTTCTCCTCGGGAAAAGAGAAGCGAACGCTCTTGCGCCAGTTGGTCGCCCAGGCGGAGAAGCTGACATCGTCTACCGGCTACCGTGGCCA
>DAIO01000022.1:0-13950 GCA_002498745.1 Methanosaeta sp. UBA533
ATTATCAGACTTCCCACATTGGCCGAGCCCATCCTTTTGGCAGCGCTCAATACATCTAGATCGGCGTCAGCGGTGATCACCGGTCGGGTCATGATATCTCGCACTGGAATCTCTGTCTCCATTGGCCAAGTCTCCGTGATTAGCTCTATGTGCTTATTAGTGTACTAATGATATAAAAGGCTACTCCGGGGCAATAGTTTTTGATTCGATTAATATTATTTTTCCCCTACTCCATCACATGTTTCAGGATATGTTCGATCTCTGCTAATATGAGGTCCATTCCCAAGCGAGCTGCCCCGGGAGAGCCTGGCAAGCAGAATATTGGTTTTTTCATAAAGACTCCGGCTGTTGCCCGGGTTAGCATGGCCCGGGTTCCAACCTCCTTCATGCTCTGCCAACGAAAGATCTCCCCAAACCCCGGGAGCGTCTTTTCAAAGAGCGGCTCTGCAGCCTCTATGGTTAGGTCCAAAGCGGTGAGTCCTGTGCCGCCGCAGATCACCATGGCATCAGCGCTGCTCGTCTTAATTGCACGCTGGATGGGCTCTACGCCGTCCGGGATGAGCAGGTAGTTGCCTGTATACCCTGCCGTCCTTATCTTCTCCAGTATCACCTTCCCGGACAGGTCCTCTGCCCTATCCGGATCCCGAACCGAGCCGAACTTAGCATAGCGAGACGTGCTCGCGACCACCACATCTAAGATCATGTCCATTCCTCTCTGGATGAGGATAAAATTTTTCCCGTAGCCCATCCAAATGGGACCAGACAAAAGCTCTCTAGGGGAAGGAATGATCTATGACGCTCTTAGCGGTTGACGTTGGAGCAGGGACTCAAGACATCCTGCTTTACCAGGAGGGGGTGCCCATCGAGGGCTCGACCAAGATGGTTCTGCCCAGTCAGACCATGATTGTTGGAAACAGAATTAGCCGGGCCAGGATGGCGGGACGGGACATTTTTTTGCATGGCCCCATCATGGGGGGCGGAGCCTCCACCATGGCAGTGAGGTGGCACCTGGCAGCGGGACTGAGGGTTTTTGCCACCCCCTCAGCCGCAGCCACCATTAATAATGACCTGGGCCAGGTTGAGGCCTTGGGAGTTATCATCCAGGAGGATGCACCGGCATCAGCAGAAATCGTAGAGACGGGAGACATCGACATTCCCTCTCTTCAGCGGGCTTTCCAGCTATTCGACATATCTCTGCCCAAGGATATTGCCGTGGCGGTGCAGGACCACGGCTACTCTCCCGGCAAGTCAAATCGCCAGGTCCGGTTCGAGCACATGGTCGCAGCTATCCGTTCGGGCGGAAGCCTGGATGATTTCGCTTTTAAAGAGTACCCACAGGAGATGACCAGGATGGTGGCAGTGCGGGATACCTTGATAAAAGAGGGATTTGAGCCCTTTATAATGGATACCGGTCCTGCAGCCATCTTCGGTGCCGCCCTCGACCCGCGGATGGAGGGCCCGTCATTGATCATCAACTTTGGAAACAGCCATACCATAGCTGCCATTCTGTCTGAGGAAAGGATCTGTGCCATCTTCGAGCATCATACCTCGAGCATGAAAGGGGAAAAGGTGAGGGAGTTTACAGAGAAGCTCTGCCGGGGAACACTGGAGGAGGGTGAGGTGTTCGACGATGGAGGTCATGGTTCCTATATAGGCAGCCTGCCGGATGGGATCCGGTCGATTCTGGTCACTGGACCCCGAAGGGAGAGCTTCCTCTCCTGCGAGGCTTTAAAAGGGGCGGTGGCGGCAGCTCCGGCGGGGGATATGATGATCACCGGCTGCTTGGGGCTGATCAAAGCCTGGAAGAAAAGGGATGACCTGACCGGATAGAAATCGATCGACCGAGAGGGCAATTGGAGCTGACTGGATGCATATGGAGATAAGATGAGCATAGAGATTGGAAGAGGTGCAGAGGCGGTCATAACCTTGGAGGACGGAGTGGTCAGGAAGTGGCGTCTTCCCAAGAGCTACCGCCTGCCTGCATTGGATGAGCGAATCCGACAGGAGAGGACTATCAGGGAGGCGAGGATCACCTCTGATGCCCGGAGGCATGGCGTTCTCACACCCATAATCTGCGATGTATCCCGCTTTGAGCTGAAGATGGAGCATATCCGGGGAGATAAGCTCAAGGATGTGATAAATCCGGATCTCTCCCGCAAGGTGGGGGAGATGGTGGGAAGGCTGCACCAAGGGGGAATCATTCACGGGGACCTGACCACCTCCAATATGATTCTCGTTGAGGGGGATATCTGCTTGATCGACTTTGGCCTCTCCTTTATTGAGAGGTCCACTGAGGCCCAGGGGGTGGATGTGCACGTCTATTTCCAGACTCTGGAGAGCACCCACGATCGACCTGGAGAGCTGATAGAGGCCTTCAAGGCCGGCTACTTGGAGGTTTATCCCCCTGGAGAAGCAGTTTTAAAGAGGGTGAAGGAGATAAAAGCGCGAGGCAGATATCTGTAATCTCTAATCAGCAGGTTTATCTATGATACCATAGAATAGTGCAATTTAATTTTTAAGGTGATGAGCCAATGGCGGAAGATGAGGTCGTATTCGTCGGCAATAAGCCTGTGATGAACTATGTGCTGGCAGTGGTAACTCAGTTCAACAGCGGCGCCAAGGATGTCCGAATCATGGCTAGAGGGCGGGCGATCTCCAGGGCGGTGGATGTGGCAGAGGTCTCAAGGTCTAGATTTCTGCCTGATGTTAGGGTGATGGGAATTTATATCTCCACCGAGACCCTAGATACCGACCGGGGGGCAACCAATGTATCCGCGATTGAGATCACCCTTGGGAAGTGAGCCATCGATTTGACCGCCACCATTGGCATCATATCCTCCGGAAGGGGAGAGAACCTTCGCTACATTCTGCTGGCGGAGCGGGATGGTTATCTTCCTGCCCAGGTCAAAATAGTCCTGGCCGATCAGCCGGACGCTGGAGCCCTCCGGATCGCTCAAGAGTTTGGTGTTCGTCATATGTATCTGGATCCAGCGGGAAGGAGTCGAGAGGAGTATGACCAACAGCTCGTGTCGCATCTGGGGGGGGCAGGGGTGGACCTGGTGGTTCTCACCGGCTATATGAGGATCCTGTCACCTCGATTCGTTCGCTATTATAAAAATAGAATTTTGAATATACATCCTGCTCTCTTGCCCTCGTTCCCGGGGTTGGATGCCTTCAGCCAGGCCCTGGAGCATGGAGTGATGTGGACTGGCACCACCATTCATATCGTCGATGAGGATGTCGATCACGGACCGATCATCTATCAGATGCCGGTGCCGGTGAAGAGGAACGATACCCATGAGAGTCTAAAGGCCAGGATCCAGAGGGCAGAGTACAGGGCCTATCCCAGGGCGATAAAGATGTTCATCGAGGGGAATCCTGAAGTGGTGGGAAGGAAGATCGTCTTTGAGAATGGGGCGAAATGATATGGAAGATTTATGGGCACCCTGGAGGATCGACTACATCCTCGGCAAGAAGCCGGAGGGCTGCATATTCTGCAGTAAACCTGGGGAGAATAGGGACGAAGAGAACCTCATATTGCACCGCGGCAAAAATCACTTCATCATCCTGAATGCCTATCCATACAACAATGGTCATATGATGGTGGTTCCGTTTGAGCATACCTCGACTCTCGCCGGATGGACGGATGATGAGCGTCGGGAGATGATGGAGCTTGCTGATCTGGCAGTGGAACTCTTGAGGAGGACCATGCATCCTGATGGATTCAACCTGGGAATTAACATGGGAATTGTGGGCGGTGCAGGGATCGCCGATCACATTCACATGCATATCGTCCCACGCTGGAATGGAGACACCAACTTCATGCCCGTCTTATCTGATACCAGGGTGATCTCTGAGCATCTGCGGGCGACATATACCAAGCTGAAGAAAGAGCTTGATGAGATGGTTTAGGCGAATCGTCCACTTCGAAAGCTATATATCTCGTTAAATTACTATATAGAATACGGTGAAAGTCGATAGGCGTTTTCCTCCTACCTCATTACCCTTCTCGACTTTCCCTCCCTCCTATTTTTCAGTGAAGTTTTTAACCAGTTGAATACTACAGCAATCCATGTTCTTCCTTGGAGAGTATGATGAGGATGAGGCCGCTAATATTCGCTCTTTCCTCAGCGATGCGGGAATTAGAGTTGAATTAAAGCCCTACCTGGTTATGGATTCAGATGAGCAATTCTGCCTTCGCGGCAGGTACAGCCGGCTCAAGGAGATGGCAGAGGATATCTGCGATTATGAGCACGATCTGTCGTTGATAAAGAGCGCGCTTTCCCAGAGCAGCACCCCTGAGGAGTTCGACGAGCTCTTCTTAAAAGAGCTGGACCCGACGATGATGAAGATAAGGGATGAGATTTTGGCCCACTGCGAGAGCGATGAGATCGAGTCTCCGGAAGAGCTTTCGGAAGAATCCCCAGAGGAGAATTCGGAGGATACTTCAGAAGAGAGCGAACCATTGGATTTCAACGTAGATGCATGGCTGAACTATTTGCTGCGCTCAGGAAAGGCCCAGAGCTTCGCTCATTCCGTTCTATCCCTAAACGGCATAATTGTGGGGGAGCCCATTGGCGACAAATTGGACGATCCGCTGCTGGAGATTCCTGCCGATCCGGGTGACTTCGATACAGAGCCCGATGAGCTCGTGCTAAATGCGGATTACTACTTATCCAGATCCATCGGCCTTTATGTGGACGAGTTCACCGCTCCGCTGGTAAGCGATATGGATGAAGAGTTCATCGACATGTATCCGGATGAATATCAGCAGATATCTGCCCTGGGATTGTTGATAGAGAAGCTGGCGACGCCACCGTCTGACATGAAGATGAGCCTGGATGAGTTCATTGAGAGCTGTATGCTGCGCAAGGATGAGCATGATGTACGCCTGATGGTCGACGGAAGAGATGTCTTTATGGAGTTGATCCGGATCCTGGAAAGGGGAGACGTGCTGAAGTCCAAAGGAGATAAGATCAAGTGGAAGAAATGATCCCCGGCTGATACCTTCAGACGGAATTCTCCGGGCCTCTGCTGGCATTGGTCTCCTGAATGATCATGTAGTTGAGCACTAAAAGTATGCAGATATTGCCGGCCAGGCCCAGCAGGGCAATAAATTGTGTCAGATAAAAGAGGATGACCTGCACTATGAATATCTGCACAAGAATGGCGTTCTTGAATATCCCGTAGGCCTCCAGGCGGGAGCTTTTCATCTTTATAATGGCATAGATGACCAGGATGGAGGATAGGGTGGCTGCAGCCAGTCCGGCCAGATCGAAGAACGATAGGCTGGGAAATATGGCATCCAGACCCTTCCCCGAGTTAAGCCTGAGGTAAATGAGCATGAAGTCAAGGCCCAGGGTGAAGATGGACTGGAGGATGAAGAAGGCCATAACCACTCTTATAAACCAGCTCTTTTTGATCAGCCTCCGGTAGTACCTGCGCATACGATACTTCGTGGCGGTGTAGATGTCGATCTTGGGTATGGGCACGCCGTCGGTGCTGTGGAGAAGATCCTGCAGGGCTCGGGTCATTGGATTATTCTGGGAGCTCTCCTTTAGCAGAGCCAGCGCTTTTCTCCTCTCCAGATGATCCAGATCCTCCAAGACCGCTTCCTTTGCCAGCTCCAGGACATTTACCAGCCTCTCCTGCTCGGTGAGCTTCGGCTTTTGGATGAAGGTTTGAATTGCCAGGTATAAAAGGGCGAATATTATATAGATCAGGGCCACGGTGGGTTGAAAAAAGTAATTATTATCCCCGGTGATGAACTTGCCCAGCTCATCGATGAATGCGCCAAATCCCAGGCCTCCGATCACCGCCACAAGATAGTTGGCTGATTTGTTGATGTAGCCCAGATTGATGACCAGAGCAATCATCATCAGCACGCCGCCCAAGAGGACATGGGCGATATGCAAATGCCCCGGGCTAAGGCTGGGATATCCTGTTAGGGCGAGAAAGAAGCGTATTCCCAGGACGGAGCATACCGCTGTGACCAGGAATATCTCCAGCAGTGTTCCCGCTTCCAGGTTGCGCACGAAATGGCGGTTGAATGGATTATTCCTGCGGATGAATTCTCTCATTCTCCATTCACTTCATGCTTCTTCAATCTGATAATAATATTCTCCCTGCTCCTTTTGCATTCTGTCCAGCCTGGATTCCGGCTTGTTGACTCTGGGCCTGCGGGTCTCTTCATCGCGCCGGAAGGTTATGCCGATCCCTTTGAGGAAGGCGTTCATCCCCTCGCGCATCTCCAGCGGGGTATGGGCTATCCCGAGGATTCCAGGAACGCCATCGAAGACCATCAGGCGCTCGCTGAGAAGATCGATCAGATAGATGTCATGGTCCACCACCAGTACAGTCTTCTCAGTGGACTCGGCGAACCTTCTCATGACCTTGGCGGCCAGCATCCTCTGCTCCACGTCCAGATGGGCGGAAGGCTCGTCCAGTAGATAGAGGTCCGCCTCCCGGCTGAGGCAGGCAGTTATGGCCACTCTCTGCAGCTCCCCGCCTGAGAGCTCAGAGAGGATCTTATCTAAGAGGGGCTCGATGCCCATGGGCCTGAGGATCTCTGCCTGATAGTAGCTGCTGTCAAATCCGTGCGTCAATCCCCTCAGCATGCCCTCTACGGTCAATTCAGTGTCTGCTTTGAGGTACTGGGGCTTATAGGATATCTTCAGCTGGCTTTCAAAGCTGCCAGTTGTTGGCTTTTCCACCCCTGCCAGGATCTTGATGTAAGTGCTCTTCCCAATTCCATTGGGCCCCAAGATCCCCACCACCTCGCCCCGGCGGATGATCCCCGCCTCGGCCTCCAGCCGGAAGGAAGAATACTTCATAGCAAAAGCGTCATAGGCAATGAGGGATGGGATCTCCTTCTCTATTCGGGGGGCATGTACCTCGAAGTTGATGGCGGTGTCGCGAAAGCGAACATTCTCCTCGGGCAGGTTGCCGCGAAGGTACTGGTTGATGCCCACCCGCACCCCTTTGGGCCTGGTTATCACGCCATAAGCACCGGGAACGCCATAGATGAGATGAACGTTTTCCGCCAGCAGGTCAAGCAGGGCCAGGTCGTGCTCAACCACCATCACCGCCTTATCTTTGGCCAGGCTCTGCAGTATGCGGGCGGAGTTGATGCGCTGGTGGATATCAAGGTACGGGCTGATCTCATCGAAGAAATAGAAATCAGCGTCTTTTGCCGCCGCAGCAGCGATGGCCACCCTCTGCAGCTCGCCGCCGCTGAGGCTGGAGATGTCTCTGTCCATGAGCGTTGATATGCCCAAAGTCCCCGTCAGTTCGGCCAGGGCGCCCCTCTCATCAGTCTTCTCCAAGAGGCCCGAAACCATGCCTGAATAGCTCTTAGGGATGCGATCAACATACTGAGGCTTATAAGAGGTCTTGATCCCCTTATCCACCACCTTCTTCAGATAGTCTCCCAGGATGGAGCCGGAGAAGCGCTGCAGCACCTCCTCCCAGGATGCGTCTTTGCTCAGGTTCGGCCGGAGAATGCCGGAGAGTATGGATATCGCCGTGCTCTTCCCTATGCCGTTGGGGCCCAAGAGACCAGTGACCCTTCCCTCTATCGGCACAGGCAAGCCATAAAGGGCAAAGCCGTTCTGGCCGTATCTATGAACTGGATCCTCCATCTCCTCAGGCAGATTGGTGATGGTGATGGCTCCAAAGGGGCATTTGCGCACGCATATTCCACAGCCAACACAGAGGTTCTCAGTAATGAGGGGCTTGCTGTCCACAAACACGATGGTCTCGTCGCCCGTGCGGACGGGCGGGCAGAAGTATTCGCATTCTTTAGAGCATTTTCTCGGCTGGCATCGGTCGCGATTGATGATAGCTATCCTCATGTTCTACCTCAATTGAGTAGTATTGTCCATGTGACCAGCCAGAGGTCAACTGCTATGAACTCCACGTATAGCCAGTCTTTGGTCTTGAAGCTGGCTGCATCTATCTTCATCAGGGGATAGGCGACTCTCTGCAATAGAGAGGTGACCAGGATCACTGATAGCAATATGAAATGCCAGGGGAATTCGCCTATCTCCCATGGATTCTCGCCCGTGGTGCTGGCAATATAGTAGCAGGCAAAGCCTGCCAGGACTCCCAGAGCGGCGGCGAACACCGTCTTCACTATCCCATCCCTGCGGTCTTTCTTTCTATCGGCAGCTGTCTTGGGCCTGGGCTTGGGCAGCTCTTTTTTCGCTTTATTCTCTGTCTCCTTTTGTGCCGTCATCCTACTCTGTTCCGCTGCCAGCCCTCGCTCATCCTTTCTGCCAGACTTTTTTTCTTTCTTGGCCATCGGATTTCCAGACCGCATTATATGATAATAGCGTTTTGGTCCGGGAAAAGTCCAAGTACTATAACTTAGAAGAGCAATTGCATGTGTACGACCGTAGCGGACGCTTCGGTGTTCATCTGGGGCAAGAGGCCAGAAGGAGAACTGATCACCGTCCCGGCGGTGGAGGCGGAGCTTAAGGATATAAGAGCAAGGTCCCTGCTCCATATATATGAGACCAGGGTGGAGAGCCCTACCACTATTGCCTTGAAAGCGGCTAGAGATGCGGCTGAACAGACGGGAGACATCCGTTCTCTCTCTGCGGCTGATCTGGAGGTCCTGGCCAAGGCACTGGAGTATAATGCTACTCTCGCTACCGACGACTATGCTCTGCAAAACGTCGCTCTTCACCTCGGCCTGAAGATCGAGCCCATCGGCCAGCCCCGGATAAAGAAAAAGCGCAAATATGTCCAGAGGTGCCAGGGCTGCGGCCAGAGATTCGAGGGGGAAGCATGTCCTGATTGCGGAACTCCCGCCCGAAAGAAGAAAAGGTGTATGAGATGAAAAATATTGAAAATTTGATGAAGAAGGCAACGGAACTGAAGGCAGAAGGACTGGTAGAGGGTCAGATCTCAGAGGAGCTGAATGTATCCGGAGAGACGGTGACCTGGCTTTTAACCCATGCCGAGAAGACGAGCACCTCACCCGGCCCCAAGGATATATCGGTGGACTGGTCTGCCATAGGCCGAAGCGCCTTCAGGCTCAACCACATATCCGAGGCCATGACCGACATCATCTATGAGACCCTGGATGCCAATGAGAGCAGCGTGGATGTGGTGGTGGGAATCGCATTGAGCGGCCTGCCAATTGCCAGCATGGTGGCCAACAACCTGGCAGCGGAGCTGGCGGTTTACACCCCCAGCAAACAGATGATCGCCCAGGAGAACAAGAGGGCCAAGGGCAACCTGAGCTCCAACTTCTCCGATGTCCAGGACAAGGACTGCATCATCGTCGATGATGTGGTGACATCCGGTCAGACCCTGGTGGAGGCAGTGGAATATCTGGATGAGCACGGGGCAAGGATCAATGCCATCGCCGTCCTGATCGACAAGAAGGGCACCGATGAGATTGCCGGAGTGCCAGTGGTCTCCCTGCTGAAGGTCATGAGGGTGAACTAGAGGCGAGATTTAAGAGATTATTCTGATGGTCAGCAACGTCTGGCCATTTGGAAAACCTTTTAGCAATCCTCGCCCTTCTCCCGGCAAAAGCTGATGTGCCATGTTCACCGAGGACGAATATCGATTGGACTTCTTCATTGAGGAAGGATTCCATCATAAGAAGTGCGAGAAATGCGGTAAATTCTTCTGGACCAGGGACGGGAGCAGGAATACCTGCGGTGACCCGCCCTGTGATCCCTATACCTTCATTGGCTCTCCCATATTCAAGCGCCAGCATAGCCTGGATGAAATGCGCGAGCATTATCTGGGGTTCTTCGAGGCCCGGGGGCATACCCGGATCAAGAGGTATCCGGTGGCGGCCAGGTGGCGAGATGACATCTATCTGACCATCGCGTCCATCGCCGATTTTCAGCCTTTTGTGACCTCCGGGCAGGTGCCGCCGCCGGCCAACCCCCTGACCATCAGCCAGCCCTGCATCCGTCTGGACGACCTGGATTCGGTGGGGCGAAGCGGGCGGCATCTCACCACCTTTGAGATGATGGCCCACCACGTATTCAACACCCCGGATAGGGAGATCTACTGGAAGGACCGGACTGTGCGGCTGTGTGACGAGCTGCTCGTCGGCCTGGGAATGGACCCCCTGGCGGTGACCTACAAGGAGAATCCCTGGGCAGGCGGGGGCAATGCCGGTCCCAGCGTGGAGGTGATGGTCGGTGGCCTGGAGCTGGCCACTCTGGTGTTCATGGATCTGGTGGCCACCCCGAAAGGCTCCGTGGAGATCAAGGGCGAGCGCTATGAGAAGATGAAAAACTACATCGTTGACACCGGCTACGGCCTGGAGAGGTTCGTCTGGGCCTCCAATGGTGCTCCCACCATCTATGACGCCATATTCCCCGATCTGGTCAGGCAGGTGGCAGACCTGGCGGGCGTAGAGCACAACCTGGATGACCCGGAGTATGCGGAGATCTTCGCCCAGAACGCCCGCCTGGCTGGAATGGTGGACCTGGACGAATACTCGATGAAGGATCTGCGGGCGAAGATCGCAGGCAGCATCGGCATTGATCCCGAGCGGCTGGAAAAGGCCATTCTGCCAATGGAGCGGGTCTATGCGGTGGTCGACCACACCCGTTGCCTGGCCTATATGCTTGGAGACGGTATCATCCCCTCCAATGTAAAGGGCGGCTACCTCACCCGCCTGGTAATTCGCCGCACCCTGCGGCTGATGAAAGAGCTGGGCCTGCGGCTGCCCCTGGCCGACCTGGTCCAGTTGCAGATCTCACGCCTGGATTATCCAGAATGGGAGGAGTCTTTCGCTACCATCAGGGAGATCCTGGACCAGGAGGAGCAGAAGTATGCCGAGACCCTGGAGAAGGGCATGCGCCTGGTTCGAAAGACGGCGGAAAGCTATCTGAAGAAGAATGAGCCCGTGCCCCTCTCAGAGATGATCAGCCTCTATGATACGCATGGCATCCCTCCGGAGATCGCCCGCGAGGCAGCGGTGCAGATGGGAGCTCAGGTGGAGCTGCCGGACAACTTCTACTCCCTGGTGGCGAAAAAGCACATTCGGGCAGAGCCGGAGGAGGAGAAAAAGCCTCCCATACCGGGCAAGACGGAGCTGCTCTTCTATGAGAATCCATTCGAGCAGGAGTTCGAGGCAGAAGTTCTGGATGTGGTGGAGGGGGCGGCCATCCTGGACCGGACGCTTCTCTACCCGGAGGGTGGAGGCCAGCCTGCTGATCATGGCACCCTGGAGAAGAATGGGCAGCTGTTCCAGGTAACAGACGTCCAGAAGTCAGGGGATGTGGTCTTGCATAAGCTGGCAGAGCCCTGCTGCCTGGCCAAAGGGGATCGCGTCAAGGGAAAGGTGGACATGCGCCGCCGGCTGGCTCATGCCCGACATCATACCGCCACGCACCTGGTACACGACTCGGCCAAAAGGGTATTGGGCAAGCACATATGGCAGGCGGGGGCCCAGAAGAGCGAGGACCGGGCCCGGCTGGATATATCTCACTTCAAGAGGATCACCGATGCTGAGCTGAAGGCGATAGAGCTGGAGACCAACCGCAGGGTGATGGAGCTGGTCCCGGTGGACACCCAGTTTCTCCCCCGCACCGAGGCGGAGAAGCTCTTCGGCTTCGAGCTCTACCAGGGCGGTGTGCCGCCGGGGAAGCTCATCCGGGTGGTGCGGGTGGGAAGCGACATTGAGGCCTGCGCAGGGACTCATGTCACCAATACCGGCATGATCGGGATGATCAAGATCCTGAGGGCGGAGAGAGTCCAGGACGGGGTGGAGAGGATAGAGTTTGCTGCCGGAGAGGCGGCTGTGCGAGCGTCTCAGGCCAGGGACGACCTCCTGGCCGGTGCGGCAGGCATCCTGCGGGTGCCAAATGAGCAGCTCCCCCGAACTGCGGAGAGGTTCTTCGAGGAGTGGAAGAGCCAGCAAAAGGAGATCGAGCGGCTAAAAGAGGACCTCGCAATAGCCAGGCTGAAGACCCTGGTCTCCGAGGCGGAGACCATAGACGGCCTGCGGGTAATTGTGCAGAAGATGGGCAATGCGGATATCGATGAGCTGCTCAAGGCCGCGGCCCTTCTGGCGGAAGAGGACTGCGTGGCCCTGCTGGGCTCTAAGACCGGAAAGCTGGTAGCAGCCGTGGGCCAGTCTGGCCTCTCAAAGGGCGTCAAGGCGGGGAGCATAATCAAGGCAGCAGCCAAAGTCCTGGGCGGCGGGGGCGGCGGCAGGCCCCAGCTGGCCCAGGGCGGCGGGCCGGATACAGAGAGGCTGGAGGAGGCCCTGGCCGCGGGGAGGGAGGCGATCCGGGCCGGAGCCTGATTCTTCTCCGTTTATTAAATTGGCTCTTTGTTGAATTATATGGGTGAGATCCGGCAGAGATTATACCTTTGTTCCTCTGCGTCTCTCTGGTTGGGTCAGAGCATCGCGGTTCACCACAGAGGCAAAAAGATACAGAGAATTTGCGATTCAAGTTCACCCATATTAGATAGCGAGGAGCCTTATCTTTCTTGGGCATGTTCTTGAGGAACGCGTGCATGAAAATTGCAGATCCGCCAGGAAGCTCCTAAAAAGATTCGTCCTCGCTATCTGCGACTTCAGCGCTTAGAATCTCGCGATAACCGTCTTCATGAATACCAGCAACTATAGGCAGTTCCTTGTTTACATACCGTCCATCATTCCGGATCTTGAAATAGCTTGCATCTAGAAACAAGTAAGGAATTTGTCCTTCGAATGGCCCATTTAAAAATTAGTAAATGTTTAGGGTTCCTACTCTGAATCGGGTCAATCTTGCTGGGAGACTCCGGCCCGTTTCAGGATTCTTGCTATCAGGCTTATGCTGATCTCTTCACCATGATGGGAATTGGGTATGATGATGGATATGTCTCCCCTGGCCATGACATCATGCCTGGAGCCTGGGTATGGACCATCAAATCCCAGCTTGCTCAGTCGCTTTACAAGCTCACGCCTTGTGACTGGGGTCAATTTATTCGACAATGCTAACCGGCTCCGATGAGACAACAATTGTTGCTCCGCCGATCGGAGGGATCGATAGTCCGGTTCTGAGACGAAAGGCTATCCAGTCCTCAAGAGCGCTTATGAGCTCATCCCGGCAACCCTCAAGGGTCTTTCCTGTGGCCCAGACTCCCTGAAGCTCTGGAATCTCGCCATAAAAGGGCTCAGGGTCGTCTATGATATCATAAGTCGCCTTATCCATTGCTGCCTTGATGTACTCCACAAACATTGTTGGATCTATTCCCATTGATGAGATATAGCCTTTGTCTCCCAATCCAGGAGCTTCGAGAGAAATATAACATCATTGATCCAAATGGCAAAGCAGCCTGCGCCGCCGGTATCCATGCAGAGGTGCCTGGGCATGGATCTACCTAATTCGATCTACTCGCCTGCGGGCATGCGCACGTGCCGGGGCGGTCGGGCTGTGAGCTGTCGAGTCTGAGACAGACTGGCAACGAAAGATTAGCTTACTTGCGAGGCTTCGCTCAAGGGCGAGCAGGTGCAGTGGAAAAGGATTAGCACTCTGGCCAGGCCCGACTGGAGTATAAATCGGATAATATTATCCTGCCGGAGCAGGTAAGAATTGCCAGATAGCTGAAAAATTGGCGGTCACTGATCCTGATGGGTCGGGCTCTCCATTCTCAGTTGTATTGGATGAGGGATAGATCTCGTTTCTATTCAAAAAATACATCGACCTCTCCCAAAAAATGCGTATTCCCGATCCGCGGAAGGATTTGAACCGAACCTTCTGAACCATCTGATTTCCAATCAGAACGTTTTCCAAGGGATTTGCCGCAAGACTCTCCCCGATTGATCCAGTTCGTTCTGCTCTCTTTTTAAATATCGTTCCATCCCGGGTTGATCCACTGCACAGGCAGAGCACCTGATTGATAAAGGAGCCAGATAATGAGAGCGATCAGAGAATACTTAAAGCATAAACCATGTCTGAGGGGCCAGATCCTCGATCGGGG
>DAIO01000195.1:0-30716 GCA_002498745.1 Methanosaeta sp. UBA533
CAGGTAGCCGGAAAAGCCGCCAGTCTTCAATTCCGAGCCGTAGACCCCTATTCCCTTGAGAAACTGCTTCAAAAGGAGGACATCATCCTCCAGGCCGGCGATCCTGGCGATGATATATCTGGTATGAAATGGGGTTCTGTCCACCGCTGACTTCAGCCGGCTGGCATCATCGACCAGATAGCAGGGAACCAGATCCACCTCAAAGCCGTCCACCAGGGCATGGACATATGGATGCTCGGCGTACCTCTCCTCGTGCTCCGGGGCAACCAGCCTGGCCAGTTCCATGGCTTCGCCCAGGTCGCCCTCCTCCGGCACGCCCAAAAAAATGTCCAGATCATGGTCCTGGGCCAGCCAGGTGTCTCTGGCCGCCGAGCCCACCAGCATGGCCTTGAGAACCATGCACCGCCCTTCTGCCAGACGTTCGATTTCTGCCATGATCTCCCTGGAGATAAGACGAAGCCTCTCTCTCTCCGCCGGGCTGGGCCGGACCTGGCTCAGCACCAATTCCCGAATCTCAGAGAGGGAACCTTGCCAGGTCTTCGTAGATGGGTCCTCCGGGGGTCAGTGTGCTCTTTTTAAGATAGAATTCCTCCACAGTGAAGCTTCCCAGGTCCACTGCAGACTGAAGGCCGATCTTCGCCAGAAGCTCCCGGCTGGTCCCGGCATTGGGCCTGCCCACCCTTCCTATTGTCACATGGGGGGTGAAGCCCCGCTCCTCCGGGGGATAGCCCAGGGATTTTGAGGCCGCTTCCACCTCAGATGATAACGAGGTGAAGTCTCCTTCCAGGCCCAGCCAGACCACGCGCACCGATCTTCCGGGAAATGCGCCCAAACCCACTAAGCGGGCGGTGAAGGGGGCCGCCCTGACCGCAGCCAGAGCCTCTTTGACCCTCTCCACCTTCTCTGCGGGCACATCCCCCAGGAACTTGATGGTGACATGGACCAGCTCCGGCCGGACCAGTCGCAAGCCCTCAGTTGCTATCTTGCTCTGCAGCGGTCCGACCTTTTCGCGCATCTCCTCTGGGAGATCCACCGCTACGAAGCACCTGATTCCCGTCATCTGAGTACGCTGCCTTTACTTGCCGAGGTCACCGACTTCCTGTAACGCGCCAGAACTCCGGTCTTTATGGCGTTCTCCGGCATATCTGGCATCCTCCATTCGCCTCTCCTCCGCTCCAGCTCCGCCGGGTCCACCAGCAGATCGAGCTTTCGGGCAGGGATATTTATGCTGATCATATCACCAGGCCGGACTAAAGCGATGGGACCGCCTACTGCCGCCTCAGGAGAGACATGGCCGATGCAGGGGCCTCTGGTGCCTCCGCTGAACCGGCCATCGGTTATCAGGGCGACGGATTCGCTCATCCCTGCCCCAGCGATGGCAGAGGTGGGCGCCAGAGCCTCTCGCATTCCCGGACCTCCTTTAGGCCCTTCGTATCTTATCACCACCACATCTCCGGGCTTTACCTCTCCTCCCACTATGCCGGCCATAGAAGCCTCTTCGCTATCATAGACTACTGCCGGGCCGGAATGCACGAGCATGGATGGGGATACTGCGGTCTGCTTGACCACTGCTCCCTCCGGGGCCAGGCTGCCGAAGAGTATGGCTATGCCCCCTTCGGCATGCACAGGTTTATTGATAGTGCTTATGACCCGTGAGTTGGTGAGGGGGTTGATCAATTTGAATGAGTCCAGGTTCTCGCCCACCTTCTGGCCGGTAACGGTCAGGGCATCCAGGGCCAGTCGAGAGCGAAGGGCGCTCATGACGGCCGGAATCCCTCCTGCCCTCTCCAGGTCGATTATGTGGTGAGGCCCGCCCGGCCTGAGGTTGACCAGATGGGGCGTCTCCCGGGAAAGCTGGTCGAAGCGCTCGATATCCAGGTCGAGGCCGAACTCCGCTGCGATCGCCATCAGGTGCAGAACTGTGTTCGTCGATCCTCCAATGGCCATGTCCACCCGGATGGCGTTATCCAGAGAGGCTGCGGTGACTATCTGGCGGGCGGTTATGCCCTTTTCCACAAGATCCATGATCTTCATCCCGGAGAGCTTGGCCAGACGAATCTTTCGCGCATCGACCGCATGGGCGGTAGCGCACCCGGGCAGGGAGAGGCCCATGGCCTCGGTGAGGCAGGCCATGGTATTGGCGGTAAAAAGGCCGGCACAGGAGCCTGCGCCAGGACATGCCATATCCTCCAGGGCATCCAGGGTCTCGCCCCCTTTCTGCCATTCCTCGAAGACATTGATCAGGTCAAGCTCCTTGTCGCAGGCGAAGCCGGGCATCATCGGACCGCCCGTGACCACGATAGTGGGCAGGTCCAGCCTCCCCGCGGCCATGATATGTCCGGGCACGATCTTATCGCAGGTGGGGATCATCACCAGGCCGTCGAGCTGGTGGGACTCGGCCATGATCTCAATGGTGTCCTCTATCAGCTCGCGACTGGGCAGAGAATATCTCATTCCCTTGTGGCCCATGGCTATGCCATCGCAGACCCCGATGGTCTGGAACTCAAATGGAACTCCTCCGGCAGAGAGGATGCCTGCTTTAACCGCTTCCCCCAGCCGACCGAGATGAATGTGGCCGGGTATAAAATCGTTACAAGAGTTGACAACGCCGATGAAGGGACGTCGAATCTCCTCATCGCACAGGCCGGTAGCCTTGAGAAGAGCCCTGTGAGGTGCTCTCTCTCTGCCTACCTTGGTGACATCGCTCCTCATATCCAAAACCTCCTTCGCCTCTGCCACTTTTGCGCTTAAGTAGTTGCTGTTAAATACCACCAGATACTTGCCGCCAGATGGTGTTTGAAAAGCATGGATGCCTATTCATTGTTCCTGGTGTTCCTGGCAATTTACATAGCGATCTTGCTTGGAATCGGCCTGTATTTCTCCCGCAGGCAGAGGTCGGAGACCGACTTCTGGCTGGCGGGAAGAGAGCTGGGACCGATTAGCATAGGACTTGCTGCTGCTTCAGCATGGACCACGGCCAGCGCGCTGCTCTTGGCCACAGGGCTTTTCCTTCTCTATGGCATAGGCTCGATCTGGATCTGGGTGTTCCCGAATATCGCCGGCCTGGCCATCATCGCCGCCATATCTGGGAGAATCAAGAATATACCTGCCCTGACCCAGCCCGAGCTCATGGAGATAAGGTACGACCCCATGATCAGGGCGCCGGTGGCCATCGCGGTGACCATCATGATGGTCCTCTTCTCGGTTACCGATTTTATCGGCTTCAAAATGGTGCTGGGGACCTTCTTCGGCATAGAGCCCATCTTCGCCATTGCCATCATGGCCGTCTCTGTAGCCCTTTATGTCGGTGTGGGCGGCTTTCGGGCGGTGGTCTGGACAGACATGATACAATATATACTGCTGGCCGGCCTTGCCGCCTATGTCGCATATATGGCTTTAGGCATATCTGCGAATACGGGGGTCTCCCTCATCGCTGCATCCTCAATGCTGGGCGCCGACTGGTGGGATATATTCTCCATGGGCGGCATATTGGGTGCCCTGGTTTTCATAGTGGCCCTGGTGCCCGGCTGGGTGGCAGAACAGGATCCCTGGCAGAAGGTCTGGGCAGCTCGCGATGATCGCTCCGCGAAGAGAGGGCTTCTGCTTGGTGCCGCTCTGCTGGCATTGGTCTATATCTTCTGTCTGCTTGCTGCCATTGGCCTCTCTGTGATCTACCCCCGGCCTTCGGGAGAGGTGGAAGCAGAGATGCTCTATCTCAGGATCATCAGCGATAACGTCCCCGAATGGCTCTTGGGCCTCCTGACCATCGGCTTTGCTGCAGCATCCATGTCCTGCACTGATACTTTCGCCACCTCAGGGGCATCATGCCTCTCCCGAGACCTGGTCCAGCGGCACCTCTGGCCAACAGCCACGGTGAAAGAGATGCTGATTTTAAACAGGATTCTGATTGTGATCATGGTCTTCATATCCGCACTCATCGCTCTGAATGTGGACAGCATCATGGATGCGGTGATCATCGCCACGGTCATCGGCACGACATCTTACTTCTTTCCCATTATCGGGGGGCTTTACTGGAAACGGGCTACGAAGTGGGGGGCTATGGCGGCCCTGGTGGCGGGCGGGGGAACCCAGATCCTTCTCGTATCCTATGAGCAGTTCTGGCTGAAGGCACCATTAGACAGCATCTCCCCTTATCTGGTGGAGCACGGCGTCCTGGTCGGCTTATCTTTGAGCGCCCTCTTCTTCGTGGGGGTGTCATTGGCCACCCGGCAGGCGGAGGATATCCGCCTCGCGCCATTCTTTCCCGATATCGCAGAGCGGGTCTTCCAGGGCGATCTTCCCCGAGCGGACAGGACAAACCCTGACTATTTGAAAATAGCATCGAAGATCGAAGAGAAGCCGGCAGGAGATCGCATTCATCTCAGACTGGCCATTGAGTACTCTCAGGCATCTGAAGAGGCAGCGCATCAATTGCTGATGTGGAAGCCCTTTATAGAGAAGCTTCAAGAGAGGCATCCCGTCTGGTTCACTCCCACCGGGAGCCACGTCGCCTACCGTCTCAGCCAGGCTGATATGCAGGCCTGCATCAAGATGGTGCATGGCACCTCCCGGCAGATCTGGCTAAATTCAGAGCCGAGGCTGGAAGGAGGCGACCGCCAGAGGGATGAGCTGGTCATTGCCTATCAGGAGATAGAAGAGGTTTTGCTGGAGCTTGGTTTGCAAGCATCACCAAGGACATGAGAGAAGATATACAGCTGGCAGTGGTGGGCGCGGGGCCTGCGGGGAGCACCGCTGCCCTTGTAGCGGCCCGGGAGCTGGATGTAGTGCTCATCGATAGGAAGAGCGAGATAGGTAGCCCCGTCCAGTGCGGCGGATTTCTTCCGGAGGCCTGGGAGCTGGAGGCTCTGCTGCCTCGCGCCGGGCTCCCGGATAACTTAAAGGAGATTCCCGAGCATTGCATATTGCATCGTACCCGGTTGCAGCGGATCTATTCTCCTTCGGGCAAGAGCAAAGAGTTTGCCGTCGCGGGGAGGGTTTTGGACCGACGGGCCTTCGATCGTTATCTCGCCTCCCAGGCAGCTCGCGCCGGTGCAAGGATCCTTCCCGCCACCCGGGCGACGTTGGTGGAAGGCGGCCTGGAGCTCTCCGGCCATTATGCTGGGAGGCTCCGTCCTCAAATGATAATAGGTGCGGATGGCCCCAGCTCCATCGTCTCCCGCTATATGGGGAACACCGCCCAGGAGGTGGGCATATGCCAAGAGTACGAGATGACGGATGTGGATATCGATAGCGATGCGGCAGAGATGTTCTTCTCGGCGAGATACGCTCCCGGCGGCTATGCCTGGATAATTCCCCTGGGCCCGGATAGAGCCAATGTGGGGGTGGGGGTGCGCGCATCTTACCTATCCGGCCAGAGGCTTCCCGACGTTCTGGAGCGATTTGTGCGAGATCATCCTCAGGCCTCGGAGAAGCTGGCCTCAGGCGAGGTGCTGGCGGTGATGCGCGG
Organism: Methanosaeta sp. UBA533; assembly: GCA_002498745.1. Classification (GTDB taxonomy): domain Archaea; phylum Halobacteriota; class Methanosarcinia; order Methanotrichales; family Methanotrichaceae; genus Methanothrix. Next base: position 5,468 of record DAIO01000195.1, read on the forward strand.
ACTGGTTCCTGCGGGCGGAACTATAGGTTCGATCCAGAAGGGCAATATGATCCTGGCGGGGGATGCTGCCGGACACGTGCTGGCCACCAGCGGGGGAGGCATACCCCTGGCAGTGGTGGCGGGGAGGATCGCCGGTCAGTCTGCTCTCGATCATCTGCAGTCGGGGACGCCTCTGCAGCAGTATCTATCGCGCATTGGCCAGGAGTTCGGCCGGGAGCTGGACCGGTCGGTGCAGATCAGGAAGATGGTGGATGTAGCCATGAGGAGCGACCGGCTCATCAATGCCCTTTTTGCTGCCCTGAGCCCTGAGCAGATGAAATCGGTGATGCGCGCGCAGATACCTTCGCCTCTCCGATCGCGCGATTGGGCTGATAAAGAATAATATAAGAGCGATCAGACCGTCCAAAGGAGGATCAAACTGCCCCCGCGACGGCCAGATCCCGGATCGCTCTGATCGGGATCAAATCGATAACAAAAAAGCAATAGGACGGCCGACCCGTCCTTTGCTATCGACTATTCTGCCTTCTCTTCTTTGGGAGCCTTGCCGAGCAGCTCCTCCAGGGATTTGGCCCCTGACTCCACTACCTTGACATTTATCTGGCCGATATCCGGTGAGATTTCCCTTCCGTGGATGCTCTTCCTCTTCTTTTTCCCTTCAGCAACGGGATGATAGCCAGTTCCAGTGGAGAGGAGGATCTTCCTTCTCTTGGTGCCCGGCAGGTCTGCACGCATGGGAAATCCCTCGCGATCGCTGCCGCCTGTGACCTGCATTGAGTATCCTGGCATGCCCAATATATCTCCTTCTATCTTGTCGCCGATATGCTTCCCCAGAAGCTTGCCTGCTCCCGGATCCTTAAGCTCTACCTGATAGGCTTTTCCGCTCTTGGTATCTGAGACTACAACTCTAAAATCCATCGTTCTTCCTCATCAATGAAATGTGACTTTGAGTCTAGGGATCAATGCCCTATAAAACCTTATCTCGTCTTTTAGCTTTAAATGATGGGCTTCATTCAAGGTCTGTCCAGATCGGTCATCCGTGAATAGTCCACGAGCATGGATATGGGCAGTGTCTTCATTCTCGCCCCCATCTCCTCCGCGGCCACCGCGCCATTAACACCAGCGTAAAAGGCTATGCCGATCTTTCCCGCAGCCACAGGGCAGCCAAGTATCGGCTCGGCAGGCCCTCCTACCTCTATGAGGCCGCCGAAGCCCGCGGATCGGGATGCTTCCAGCAGCTCCAGAGCATGGCCAGCCGCCGCGACGGGAATTTCCCGAACATTGGCCAGCACTCTTCCCGAACCCAAGCGGATGGCATTGGCAACGCTCGTCACCTTCCTCCCCATGAAAACCTTCACCGGGTCCAGGGAGGATCCGGCATAAGCTATGAGGTCGGTGAACTCAATTGGCTGTTTTTCCTTGATCTTTGCCAGGCCAGCGAAGCTGGTGAGGACAGCAATTCCCTTCTTCATCAGGATTCCATCCATGGTTATGCTGCATACCGTAACCAATCCCAGGGATCCGGCAGGCACCTTTAGGGTGGAAATCGCATCTCCTTCGTCCAGGATCAATGCACGGCGGCTTATCGTATAGCCCTCGTCGAAGGCGCGACCGAGCATATCCAAGACCTCCTCAGCATCTGCCTTATCCACTATGCTGGTATTGGCGATGACCTGGCCCTGGCCGCTGCAGGGATCGAAGCTGCTCTTATACATGTACTCTTCAATCCTGGTATTCACAAATCCGATTCGATCGTCTATGAGAGCATCGCTCAATTCCCTGGAGCCCAGAGGGGTAATGACCCGACCACTGTACCCCTTCTTCCTGGTGAATCCCAGTTCATCCAGGATCTTGAGGTTGTAGCGCACCGCTCTCTCACCCAGATCATAGCCACGGCTGCAAAGGATGTCTGAGATCGCCCTCGCCCCCACAGGTGTGCCGGCGCTCTCGATCACCCTGAGGATCTCTATCAGCCTGCGCTGGCTCATATGATTCTTGGTGAGCAGCTTCATCTACCCAGATCCTCCGGGAAAGGGAATATATATCTTATGCGGAGAACAAGGGCCAAAGCCTCCAAGAACAATGGCCTTGGCGGCTAGTAGAGGCTAAAAGATATAGTCCCGTGGGGTAGAGGTCAATCCTGAGGGCCTTTGGAGCCCGCGACGGCGGTTCGAATCCGCCCGGGACTACTCAAAATCCCCAAGCCATCAGAAATGTAGATATATCTGGTCGATCTCATGGGGAGAGGGCCAGGCTGATTGATTATATCGCCCGTCACCAGTTGCTCCGGTAGTGTAGCCCGGCCAATCATTTCGGCCTTTCAAGCCGAAGACTCGGGTCCAAATCCCGGCCGGAGCATTTTACCATAACTCTTCCCCAAGAGAGGATATTGTCATATCCTTAAAGGGCATATGACCAATTGATATCGTTTTTTTCCTATAAAAGCCCGATATGTTTATATTCCAGAAGGCGGTATAGGGTGCTCGTGCCTGAGCAAAATACTCAAATACAAGCCGAGAAGCATGAGGATCAGGTACTCCATACCTCAAGCGAAAACCAGGTTGCTCTGCATGAGCATGGTCTTATGCTGGGAATTTGGACTCGTTGTCGTATGGTGTCATTGGATTTGGGCCTCTGCGGACGGCTTAGATCCTGAGCATTGATGGTAAATCAAGGAGGTGGGAAAGAAATGAGAAAACTAATAGCTGTTTTGATTATAGTCGCCATGGCCGTAGTAGGCATGGCCGGTGCAGCTAACTATATGTACGAAAAGGCATCGGTCAAGGGCGTTGGATACAAGAACGTAGAGATGATCATTTCCACCCAGTCTGGCTTCCATGGCCAGAAACTGGTAGAGAAGGAGTCCGGATCCGGAAACGTGATCACCGAGAGGACTGAGCTGGAAGCTGAGAGACAGTTGACTGCTGAAGGACTTCAGATGCCCTGCATATATCCCAATACCTGTGCAATGGACTACATCAACTTCACCAAGGAAGCTGAGTTCGAGTACATGCCAGTCTCTTACCAGACAGGCACCTATGACCAGAAGTGGGTTGAGAAGCTGTGCGTGCAGAACTACAGAATCGGCGCTGTGCTGACTGAGATGTACACCCATGCTGAGCACCTGCAGAAGACCACCGAGGTCAAGACCAGAGGCTACCAGAACGTATGCAGTGAGCCGACAAACAACGGCAATTGTTGCACCGGTGTCCTCGAGGCTAACCTGAACAGCAACGTCATCGGCGTTGCCCATATCGGCTGGATCTCCAGGGATCCCGAGCCCAACAGGCTGCTCAAGGGCCGCCATGCTGAGTACGGCAGATCCGTCGAGGATCTGACTGGTGTCTTCGCCATTCAGAAGTTCATCCAGCTCTGGGGCAACTCCACCTGCGGCGCAATCAGCGTTGACTGGCTGCCCTGCGTATAAATTAAATTAGAATGGAATATGACCTCTGGCTATATGCCTGGGGTCTATGCAATATTTTTAAAATCGTATAACCTGCGTCTTACGCCTGGGTTTTTGTTAGATGTTCCTTTGAGTGTTCTCTTCTGAGCAATTGGGCGATCTGCCCGGGAAAAAACAGGCAATAGAGGCGGAATCGTGGAATATAAAATTCTCTTATCCCTGCTCGATAGCTTTATATGTCAGTAATCTAATGAGGAAGGTTGTGCCTGAGACAATAGCTCAAGAGATATCTAGTGGTAATCCTGGAATCAGGCGCCTCACGCCGGATAGGATGACAGTTAACGCTTTTGGCTTATGTGCTGGAGCAGAGCGGAGCCGAGCGGTTTCATCTCTTCAGGTGGAGCGGTTCTGGATCTTTGATCAAGGATCTGTATATCCAGCCGGGGTGATGTACTGAGGGATCATTTGTTGCTGTCACGAGCAGCTTTCGATCCTCATGTAAAGGAGGTGGGAAAGAAATGAGAAAACTAATAGCTGTTTTGATTATAGTCGCCATGGCCGTAGTAGGCATGGCCGGTGCAGCTAACTATATGTACGAAAAGGCATCGGTCAAGGGCGTTGGATACAAGAACGTAGAGATGATCATTTCCACCCAGTCTGGCTTCCATGGCCAGAAACTGGTAGAGAAGGAGTCCGGATCCGGAAACGTGATCCTCGAGAGGACTGAGCTGGAAGCTGAGAGACAGTTGACTGCTGATGGACTTCAGATGCCCTGCATATATCCCAATACCTGTGCAATGGACTACATCAACTTCACCAAGGAAGCTGAGTTCGAGTACATGCCAGTCTCTTACCAGACAGGCACCTATGACCAGAAGTGGGTTGAGAAGCTGTGCGTGCAGAACTACAGAATCGGCGCTGTGCTGACTGAGATGTACACCCATGCTGAGCACCTGCAGAAGACCACCGAGGTCAAGACCAGAGGCTACCAGAACATATGTGTAGATAACTGCTGCACCGGTGTCCTCGAGGCTAACCTGAACAGCAACGTCATCGGCGTTGCCCATATCGGCTGGCTCTCCAGGGATCCCGAGCCCAACAGGCTGCTCAAGGGCCGCCATGCTGAGTACGGCAGATCCGTCGAGGACCTGACTGGTGTCTTCGCCATCCAGAAGTTCATCCAGCTCTGGGGCAACTCCACCTGCGGCGCAATCAGCGTTGACTGGCTGCCCTGCATTTAAATTAGATTAAGACTGTAAAAAGGAACATGACCTCAGGCTATGAGGCCTGGGGCCTATGCAATATTTTTAAAATCATATAACCTGCTTCTTACGCCTGTATTTTTGTTAGATGTTCCTTTGAGTGTTCTCTTCTGAGCAATTGGGCGATCTTCTCGGGAAAAAACAGGCAAGAGGGGTGGAATCGTGGAATATAAAATTCTCTTAACCCTGCTCGATAGCTTTATATGTCATTAATCTAATGAAAAATGTTGTGCCTGAGACAATGGCTCAAGTAACATCTAATGGTAATCCTGGAATCAGGCTCCTCACGCCGGATAGGATGACATTTAACGCTTTTGGCTTATATGCTGGAGGGAGCCGAGCGGTTTCATCTCTTCAGGTGGAACGGTCCTGGATCTTTGATAAAGGATCTGTATATCCAGCCGGGGTGATGTACTGAGGGATCACTTGTTGCTGTCAATAGCAGCTTTCGATCCTCATGTAAAGGAGGAGGGAAAGAAATGAGAAAACTAATAGCTGTTTTGATTATAGTCGCCATGGCCGCAGTAGGCATGGCCGGTGCAGCTAACTATATGTACGAAAAGGCATCGGTCAAGGGCGTTGGATACAAGAACGTAGAGATGATCATTCAAACCCAGTCTGGCTTCCATGGCCAGAAGCTGGTAGAGAAGGAGTCCGGATCCGGAAACGTGATCCTCGAGAGGACTGAGGTGGAAGCTGAGAGACAGATAACTGCCGAAGGACTGCAGTTCCCTTGCATGTATCCCAATTCCTGTTATATGGACTACATCAACTTCACCAAGGAAGCTGAGTTCGAGTACATGCCGGTATCTTACCAGACAGGCACCTATGACCAGAAGTGGGTTGAGAAGCTGTGCGTGCAGAACTACAGGATCGGCGCTGTGCTGACTGAGATGTACACCCATGCTGAGCACCTGCAGAAGACCACCGAGGTTAAGACCAGAGGCTACGGGAAAAAAGACAGAATAGAAGACCAATGGGCTTGGGATGAAAAATCTCAACTTTGGGTTCCTACCGGCTGCAAATTGGACTGCTGCACCGGTGTCCTCGAGGCTAACCTGAACAGCAACGTCATCGGCGTTGCCCATATCGGCTGGCTCTCCAGGGATCCTGAGCCCAACAGGCTGCTCAAGGGCCGCCATGCTGAGTACGGCAGATCCGTCGAGGATCTGACTGGTGTCTTCGCCATTCAGAAGTTCATCCAGCTCTGGGGCAACTCCACCTGCGGCGCAATCAGCGTTGACTGGCTGCCCTGCGTGTAGATGATCGTTATCGACATCGGGTGAATAAAAATCTTTAAAATAGGCCCGTCTCGGCGATCTGCTGGGCGGGCTTCATTTCGATCTTTTTTTTAATTAGCAGGGATTTGTCGTCATCTCAAAATGGCATGCGTTTGGTTGAAGCTTCTGCAACGAACCGGTCTTTGGATGACCATTATTATGAACAGATACATTTATATCGAATAAAAGCATCAACTTACAATTGTAGCTCAAGTCCTGCGCATGCGGGCAGGATAGCTACTGATCTAAAGGGATCAATAGCTGTTACATCAATCATCGGGGGTAAATGTATAATGAAGGGAGTAACGATAGCAGTTCTTGCAGTAGCCCTAGTGGGGCTATGTAGCATTACAATGGCTAATCCACCACTGGTACCGCCAGTGCAGTATGAGCAATTTTGTGAAAGCCATAAGGTATCCGGTTCAGGGATTATCGATGTTGCCAACTCGGTAATAGACAAAAAAATAGCTCTCGAGTACTTCGATACCATGACCGGGGATGGAGACATTGAGCTGGATCAGGAGACCGCATTTTCTCAGAATGCTGATGTCCTCAAGAGGAACATCTCCACGGTCAACGGCGGAAATAAGTCCAATCTGAACTTCGTCCAGAACACCAAGATGACCTACAGCGGACAGACACCATTGACCGGCGGACGTTACTTAAATTCCAAGGAGTTCTATGGCGGCATCGGCGCGAATGTGCAGGAGCTGTTCTCGGTTACTGAGATGGAGCAGGATGAGACCGCATTCTTCTCATCTACCACGCCCTACAACCCGCCAGGCACGACGCCTGAGAAGCTAGTAGATTCGCTGGCGAAAGCGGGAAGGGATCAGGATGCTGTTGCAGCCCTGATGGGCAGCAATCCCGCTCATCTGGTGGGAATCGAGACCAAGAATTCCTTCAACGGCACATGGGGCACAGACGCTACATGGCACAGGATATTCTACAAGGATATCAAAGCTCATGAGATGTTCACCGGAACATTCGAGGCTGAGAAGGTATTGAAGTTCCATGAAAATCCAGTGCGTGAGAAGCATCGCGCTCCTTGTGAAGGCATAGACTGCTAGGTCAAATGGCCTGGCTAGTTTTTTTATGTTGTTTAAAGGGGGTTACCATGAGAATATGTCTGATCATAACAATAACAATGTTGATCCTGACAGTATGCCAGGTGCAGGCTACGGTTGAGGATCCGGGAATGGAGTTGGGTGATGTTTCTGCCACTTGGTCGGGTCCCTCTACTCCATCCATTCCCAACTATCTGCCCAGTCCCTGTTCAGGAGATTCCGGGGCTCTATCGGTAGATGTCAGTCTAACCGGGCCTGAATCGGAGGCGGACAAGTCATATACCACTCAGGGAAAGGAATTGGACTTCGTGGTTACTGTAACCAATGAGGGCTCAACTGATGCAGATGTTGAGGTTTGCGTCAAGCCAATGGACTGCGCCCTGGATTGGTTTGGCTGGACCAGAAGCCCTATGAATATACCTGCCGGAGGGTCCCGCTCCCAAACCCTGACCGTGCAGCCGGATATCAATGCCGTAGCCGGGAAGTACAGGTTTGCGGTTGAGGCATCGGCCAAATGCCGCACTTCAGCCTCTAGGGAGGCAACGTTCAGAGTGCAGGCATACGACTACGCCTCAGAGACCGCTATCAGTGGATCAGGACAGTTCCTGATGAACAAGGACCTGAGGTCGATGGAATCTGGTATCAAGTCCAACAAGGACGTGATATTCAGCGGCAGTGTGGATGCCCTGGTCAAGAACGAGTACATGGTGGATGATGCAAGGGGAAAGAATGCCAACTTCGTTGAGCAAGATGCAGTCGATAACTACAATGCCGTGGCCATTGGAGATGCACTTGTGGGAACGGAGAGCTTCAAGAGCTCTGCAATATTCGGCGGGGTCGGCTCCAAGATCCGGGAAACCTATGATCTGCAGCAGATGGAGTTCAAGAGCCAGGATTTCACATTGCATCAGACTGGATCTTTGAAGAAGACCGCTGAGTTCCAGACGGCGGATAACTTCACTGGGTATTACCTCTTAGATGCCAAGCAATCTATCCCCGGCCAGAAGAGCCTTAAAGAGATTGAGGAGTACTTCGGATCCTTTGAGATCAACAGGAGGATTCTCTTCCGCAATAATGCTGAATCAGAGCCCGCCTGTCAGAATGGGGACTGCGAGGGAATAGCCACTCCGGCGGTCAATACTTCTAAGAAGATTGCGGTCGCCAGTCCCTGTACGAGCAGCTCATGCTATAACTTCGTAAATAGGCTGAATAATTTCGGCCACAAGGCATGAGCTCCACTCTTTTATTTTTTATATTCAGCCCAAATATTTCAGCCAAAACCTTAAAATAGGCTGCAGAGAAGCTCACATCGGGTGTTAGGGTTCTATAGGAGAGTGACCTTCCCGGACTGTGGGGATATTGGCTGCCCGAATCGAATTATCATATCGGTCAGCAAATCCTCAAATCAAGTGCAGCCGGGCAGAAAAGGAGGTAGTGTGGATTGAAGAGAGAAATGATCGTTCTAGCGGTTATCGCCATGGCTCTAATAGGCATGGCAGGCGCTGCCAATTACATGTACGAGAAATCGTCTGTAAAAGGGGTGGGTTATCGAAGCCTGGAGATGGTCATCTCCACCCAGTCTGGCTATGAGGGCCAGAAGCTGGTAGAGAAGCAGACCGGCTCAGGAAATGTGATCCTCTCCAGGATAGAGCTGGAGGCGGAGAGGCAGCCTTTGGACATGGCTTGCGAATGGGCAAACGGCTATCCAATGGATTACATCAACTTCACCTCAGAGCAGGAGCTGGAGTACATGCCCGTCTCCTATCAGACCGGCACCTATGACCAGAAATGGGTGGATAAGCTGTGCGTTCAGAACTATAAGATAGGGGCTGTTCTGACTGAGATGTACACTCATGCTGAGCACCTGCAGAAGACCACTGAGGTCAAGACCAGGGGATACAATGCCCTGACCGATACTCCCTGCTGCAACGGTGTCCTTGAGGCCAACATAAACAGCAATGTAATCGGTGTGGCCCATATCGGCTGGATCTCCAGAGATCCCGAGTCCAGCAGCGCGCTCAAAGGGCGGCATGCTGAGTATGGCCGATCGGTCGAGGACCTGACTGGCGTCTTCGCCATTCAGAAGTTCATCCAGCTCTGGGGCAACTCCACCTGTGGCGAAATCAGCGTTGATTGGCTGCCCTGCGTATAAGCCCTAATCGAGAATATCAAATTGATGCGCCGGAAACGGCGCAATTCTCTTTTTTAAAAGTTGATATCAATGGTTCTTCCCTGGAGAACATCCTCCTCGCTCACCTCAACCGTCTTTGCCTTCACATCGTCTCCATGCACTGAGAACACCATATATGGGTCAGTTGCATGGACCTCATGCTCTCTCTCTGTGGAATAGGGGACCCTTACCTCAAGTGCATCTCCATTCCAGGTGGCCTGGTTGAGGTAGACGAACCTCCTATCCATATTGGAGGTCATATTGAGCAAGGCCATGCCATTTCCATCCCGGCCAGTGTGGATTTTCAGCAACGCTCCGGGGACATACTGGAAGATCATAACCCTGCTCTTTCCCACATTTCCCATGATAGTGCTCGACTCGTGGATCAGGCGGAACCGGCCCATGCCTGTTCCGTCTGCTAGATAGAGCTTGCCCAATGTGGTGTTGAAGAACCTCTCTTTGGGTTTGGCTTGTAGCTGAGCGCCGTACTCCTCCAGGGCCATATAGCTGCTGATATCCTCATCCGCCCATTCTGTGAGGGAGGGCAGCTTGCCATAGGCAATGCCGAAATCGGCAAAGACGTACCTGGCACCTCTGGCATCCATTATCTCCGTCGCTTCCTTCTCGTCCTCTGCCAGATAGAACTTCACCGCATCCTCTATTCCGGTCTGGAAGTTGTTCGCCACCACCGGCCTTTCAGATAGATAGAGGATCCAGTTGCCATAGTCCCACCAGCTCATCACGCTGTACTCAGGGATCTCTTCCGGATCGGCAAAGTGGCTGGTTGGGTCGCTGTTCTCCTTTAGCCAGAAAAGAGAGTCATGCCAGTCGCCTGCGATCGCAGGTGGCGAATTGTTGGCGAAGTTGAAGGCATCAATTGCCGTCGGCAGGACAAGAAGCAGGATGACGGCTGCTGTCAGGGCCCGGTTGAGCTTTGCGCCCCTCTCCTCCTGGAACTTCTTAAGGCGATCCAGGGCATAGAATATCAGTATGCTTATCAGCATGCCCATGAATATCGTGGAGATGTACAGAAATCTGCCCTGCCCCAGGGTGAGAAGGATGGAGAAGACTGCCCATATCAGAAGGAGAAGCAGGCTCTGCTGCATTCTTCTTTCTTCTTTTCGCATATAGACTACTATGGCGGCTGCTCCTGCTAGGGAGAATAGGATGTTCAGTCCCAGCCAGGAGAAGATCACCTGAGATAACGTGTCAAGGTCATAGATGAGCGGTTCTGCCTCTCCAATCTTGCCGATCATCTCCCCTCCCCAGATGTATCCCATTCCCGTTCGGATCAGACCCTCCAGTCCAAAGAATCCGCCCAATATCTTTGAGAGCAGCAATGATATAATGAATATGGCGAGGATGGCCAATGGGAATGCCTTCCAGGATATGCTCCTCTTAGCGATAATGTGTGCCAGTGCCAGCATGATGGCCAGAGCGACGAATATGGCTGCCAATCCCAGGAATGAGGGTGACATCCAGGGGGTATTCCTGAAGGGCAAAACGAGTATAAGGGCGAGGAAAAAGGCTACAAGCAGCGTTGAGACGATGTTCAGGTTTGGCTTTTCCTGGCGCAGCTCCAGGCTGATCCCAACTGCCGCGAATAGCAGATATGCTCCGAAGTAGACATCTGCGCCCTGCCAGGTATATGCCAGGGCGGCCAGTGCCACACCTGCCGCAGAAGCGTAGAGCCATCTCTTATCCGGCCGGGAGAATGCGAGGACCATGAACAGGAGAGAGAGGAGCTGAAACAACACCTCCAAAGAGTGATGGTCGGTGGCGGCAACCATCGTATAGAGGAGGTAGTAGGGGGCGAGAGCGGTCATGAAGCTTGCCAGAAGGGCAATTCTGTGATCGAAGAGCTCTCGCATGATATAGTAAACGACGACCATAGCCAGCAGACCGATGATGACAGGCACAAAGGCCGCCGTCATCTCCACACCCTCTTTTGTATGCTGGCCCAAAGCGATGCATAGGGCAGCGGAGATCTGGTCGAAGAGCGGGGGCCAGGTTATGGAAAAGCCATGAGGGTAGTTCAGGTAGGTATCAAACCATAGCGTATCAGGAAAGTTGCTGGTCCCATAGAGTATCCTGCGCATATGATAATATTCATCGTAGCCTGGGAACACTATCCCATGTTCGGTAAGTGAGTTCCTTCCTGCAAAGAGCTTCAACAAGAAGCCGAAGACAAGGACTGCTATCAACTCTACCGGTTCGCTTCTCTTCCCCTCATCCATGAATTCAAGCATTGATATTCGATAATATAAAGCCTTTTGAGGATAATTTATCGGAAAGAGCATAAAAAATTTTAAAGATCTGTGAAGCCATCCGCCTCGATCCATTTTGCCGCACCGATCTCTTTTCGTTAATCTTCAGGCAATTCCCATAGCTCTCTTTCAGAGCCCTGCTCGCTTGACGATTACGTCGGCCACCTGCCTGGCATCTTTAAATGGGAAATCGCTGGCTTTCAAGACCTTTCCCGCATCACCCGCGGTAATCTCCACGTCTCCTGCCTTGCATTTGGTGGCAGCACCCTGGGGCAGGGCAGCCATAAGCTCTTCAGGCGTTTTTATGGGAAACTTTGCTTCCTTTAAGGCACCAACAATTTGGGCATGTATCTCGTCTTTTGCACTCATTGCGTTTCACCAATCCTTCTATCGTCTGGTTACGAATATATACTTTGGCGTTATAAAACTATACAAGGTATAATCCAATACACAAGATTAACTCTCAGATACATAATAGAAACCTTTTTATCATCGCTTCAGTTTGATGATATCATGAATGCGGATCTTCTGAAGGAAGTCAACGCCATAAAGTCGAAGCTGGATATCATGCACGAAGACATGAAGAGGTTCATGGAACGCTCAAATCAGCAGCACTTGAATTCTATTGTCGATGGCTGCAGAAGCGATTTTTTTGATGTAATCCGGGGATACGCAACCGATGAGATAGAGAGCAGCCTGGAAGGCAAGATATCGAAGGACTGTCATATGAAGAATGCCTGCAAAGCGCTGTTCTCGGATCTTCTTAATAGCAGCCTGAATCAGATTAAAAGTGGCGAGGTATCAGCGGATTCCATCAACGATGCGAAATCGAAGCTGGAAGAGATGCGCAGGCGGTCTCCTTATGATCAGTGCAAAACATGCTTTTCTGAGGTGGCCAGGCTATTGGATAAGCAGATAGATCTGATGCGTTCGCTCAGGGTATACCGTGAAAATGATTTGACGGGTGAATCGATGGAGTCCCTTCCCGAGGAAGAGACTGTCATCGAGCTCCTCGAGCCCTTGAGCAATAAACAGCGACTGCAAATTCTAAAGGCCCTTTTCGCTGAGACGAAGACCTTTTCGGCTCTTGCTGAGCTCACGGGATTGCGGGGCGGCAATCTGCTCTTCCACTTGCAGAAGCTGCAGAATGGAGGAATGATTTTGCAGAGAAATGAGAGAGGGGACTATATGATAAGCGAGAAGGGATATCGAGCCCTCAGGGGAGTTGCAGAGTTATATTCGGACCTGGGCTCGAAAAGGATCAACTCCGAACCGATAAAAAGGCCATAGAAATGGCGCAAGGGAACTCCGGTCTTCAGGCCGGAGAAGCTGACGAGGTAGATAGCCTTTGCCTTCGGATCCTCGGGGGCGGTCCGCGTTCCTATTGCTCACGAACACCTCTCATTCCGGCGGCCTGCCTTCGTCTCTAGCCCGGACTTGCAGCCATCCCATATCTGCAATTCCATTATTCATCCGCATGCCAGACCTCTGCTCCCCCATTCTCTCGCCAGGATTTCCAATTACCTATTTCTATCTTTGGGAAAGATCTCTGCCACTGTATCTTTTGCATCCTCCAGCCAGGCAGTTCTCTTAACCGGCGTGCTGGTCGCAATCACGCAATAGGTCTTCCGATAGAACTCCTCTACGCCGCAGAGCCCGAAGATGCAGTCCTTCCACAGCCTCTGCAGTGGATCGCCAAAAGCCTCGCGCTCCCGGTCAGGGAAGGTGTTGGAGGTGTTGAACACCAGCGCCTTTCTGGCTTTCAAGAGGCCCCTTGGCACTCCTTCGCCGCTGTCCCCCTCCAAAAATTCGTAAGCTACCCCCGGCCGGATCACCCTGTCCACCCATCCCTTGAGGATGGCGGGAGGCATGCCCCACCAGTTGGGGTGGACGATTATGATCCCGTCTGCAGAGGCGATCTCATCGCAATGCTTCATAAGATTTGAATCTATATCTGCGCCTTTGGGAATCTCCCCATAGGGCAGCACAGGATCGAATCGTTCCCGGTAGAGGTCGTGAAAGTTGACGCTGTGGCCGTTGCCCTCAAGGGCGTTGATGGCTGCAATAGCTATGGCATGGTTGAAGCTTCCCTGGTTGGGGTGAGCGAGGATAAGTGAGACATTCATTGGGGATCGTCCTATCGGCAGACTCTATCTGGTCATCTGTTATCCTTAATATCCTATTCACTCAATAGGCCATTTTGGTATGGCCTTGCCGATCTCTTCCATAAGGCGCATGGTTTCCTTTAGGGCACGATGATTTGATGAAGATCGAGGCCGCCCACGCCCTGGTTATGCATGCATCTGCTGCCCGAGGCGGAGCCCACCGTCTACTGGCACCGGACTCTGGGGGACATCGTCAACTACTCCGGTCTAAAGACCGGAACTTGTAACTGAGGTAAGATGTTTCCCCGCTACAATAGGCTGGTTGACTTCAGCCCTAAAAGCGATGTTCATCGCGGCAATGTGATCTGCAGGCCCAGCGAAGCCACAGGACTCACATCTGAACTCATCTCTAGTTGGCCGGTTGGATTTAGAAACATGCCCGCAAGAGGGACATGTCCTGGAAGTGTTCCTGGGGTCAACAAAGACCAACGGAACACCCGCAACCTTAGCTTTGTATTCAACAAACGTCCTAAGCAACCCGAAATTCCAAGTATGCAAGCGACGACGCTGAGCCTTCATAACCGTGACTCTGGATCGGATGCCTTGAAGATCTTCAAGGGAAATGGATCGCAGAGTGTCTTTGGCTTTCGTAACTATATGCTTGGAAATGCAATGGTTGACATCTCTAGAGAACCTGGCAGTCCTGCCAGACAGCTTCTTAAGATGTCGTTTGGCCGATTTAGTGCCTTTGCTCTGGAGTCGGGCTTTCAGAGAATCAAGTCTCTCTCTGGTCTGGTTGATTTGCTCACCGGAATGCACTTCTCCATCAGAATCAACAGCAAGGTACTTGATACCGAGGTCAACTCCAAGGGTTCCTTTAGGGTCGTAAGGAGTCTCTTCGTCAACCTCTACAACTACGCAAAGGTAGAAGATTCCGTTAACCAGAATCAAATCAGCCTGTCCTCGGATTCTGTCGAGCCTTGCTTTCTGGTATTCTCCAAACCGAATAGGGATAGTCTGCCTTCCTTGCAGCGTGATCAAAGAGACCTTCTCAAGTCCTTTCCAAGAAAGGATACGCTGATCATAGACGATCGCACCATCAAGATGGAACTCTGGCTTAATGGACTTGTCTCTCTTGTAGGCTTCGCAGACCTTGGAAATGGCCCTAATAGTAAGCTGAGAGGAAAGACCGAAATGTTCTCTAACAGGATAGTAAACCGTCTTATGGATTTCAACCTTGTTGGCACTATGCATAGCAAATACAGTCTCTGCTATGCGATTACAAGCCTCGTTAAACCTCTTCATAGTTTCACAGAGCATCTTATGTTGCTCCGGGGAGGGATCGAGTTTTACCATCAAGGTCTGAAGCATTGCATTGAAGATTATATTCAATGGATATATAGTTTTCGATATCAAGGGCGGGGTACGCTCCTCCCCGGCCTGAAGGCCGAGGTTTCCACTACCCCTGCACCCCGGAGGACTCTATGAACGAGCTGATCTCCTGCGGCTTTCAGATCGCCAGAGTGATCGAGCCCGAGCCCCCGGAGTACTGGAGGAGCATGTGCCCGGATCGAATGGATGGCGCTCGAATACCTGATTTTCTGGTCCTGGTCTGCAGGAGAACGGAGCCAAGCGGGACTTAAAGGGAAATATTCTTATCTCTCAAAAACCCAAAAATATGGCCGGATATGAGCAACAATGCAGGACCTGGCAATGCAGGCCTCTTGATAGCATTGGGGTTTCTCCTCCTGCTCTCCCTGGCAAACTCCTATTACATCTACAGCCTGGAGGGCGAGATCTCCGCCTTGAAGGAGGAGGTCAGAGAGCTGTCTGGCCCCCTGGGGTTATCGGTCTACAGCCAGAGCGATCCTCCCCGGGGGAGCATCACCATGGCCCAGAAGAGCATACCGATAGTGGCGGTATCTGATGATGAGATCGGGGTCATGGGCAAGATGAACCTGAGGCTGATTCCTGGCAGCAATGACATCCTGATCGACACCAATCCCTTCTCCGAGCCCGAGGTTCAATATGCCGTAAAGAAGGCGGTGGCTGTTGCCCGGTCCCGCTATCCCGGCGCCAAACTGGATATGGATTTCGTCTTCAACTTCACCTCCACCAGAGCGCAGCTCATTGGTGGAGAGAGCGCCGGAGCGGCAGCGACCATCCTCACAATTGCCGCCCTGGAGGACAGGGATATCAAAAAGGATGCGGTGATAACCGGAACCATAAACGAGGACGGATCCATAGGCCAGATCGGCAGCGTGCTGGAAAAGACAAAAGCAGTGTCTGATGCCGGCTACAAGTACTTTTTGATCCCTGAGGGCCAGGCCGATGTCATCTATTATGAGAGGCAGGTTGAGCGCAGGTCAACCGATCTAGGTTTCGATATCATGAGGTCCAAATATGTGCCTAAAACTCTGAACATCTCCCAGGCGGCAAAGGAGGAACTGGGCCTGAATGTGGTCGAGGTCTCCAATATCGATGAAGCTCTGCCCTATTTCTTTGAGGACTGAGCTTTTGAGGCTTAGGGGGATAGGAATATCTATTTTCAGGTGCTACAATCTATATTGGGGTTGATCATATGGATGAATCGGATCGAATTATGATTAAGGATGCTGTCGCATCGATGGACCTGGGCCAGAAAATCCTCCTGTATGAGTCGATGAAGAAGAACGTTGGTTTGATCACTCTGATCAGCATCTTCATTCCCGGAGGGGGCCAGATATACCTGGGCGAATATCTGAAAGGTCTGCTGATCCTGCTCCTCGCCTGGCTCGTCCTGCCATGGCTCTACGGCATCTATGATGCCCATACCACAGCAAGCGGCTTCAACCGCGAACTGCACGATCTTATCTACCCGGGACAGATGCTGGCGGAGGCGGAATCGGTGAAGGTTCCCGTGCAGGAGGAGTAGGCAGGGGAAGAGTATTCTTCAGCTGGCTATCTTGTTATCACGATCTATTTGATCCTATCCTCCACCTGCTTGAAGTCGATGAACCCAAGATTCACATCCACCGAGATCAGTTCTACAGTGACCTCATCTCCCACATCGATTCCCTTTCTTTTTCCTTTGAGCATCCCTTCCACTGGAATGTCAAGCAGCCGCACCCAGGTGCCCTTCTCCGATGAGCCGGTGACCATGGCGCTAAACCTCTCCCCGATCCGGGGCTCGAGCAGAAGTGCAGCAGCTGACTTGCTCACCTGCCGCTCCACCTTGGCCACGATATCCTCTTTCCGGGTGCAATGGTCGGCCAGCCGGTCCAGCTCACGTATTGTGTAGGGCAGGGGCTTATTCTCAATGGCTGCCTTGAGCAGCCTCTGGGTGATCAGATCGGGATAGCGCCGGTTGGGGGCGGTGGAGTGGGCGTAATCCTTGACCGCCAGGCCGAAGTGGCCTATGGGCTCCGTCTCGGGCAGTTCTGCCACGTACTCGCCATTTCCCAGCAGCTTGATTACGGCTAAAGATAGATCTGGGAAGCGGAGGGGATCTTTCTTTTTCATCATGTTCAGGAATATCTCCAGCTTTCTGGAGCTGGGATTAGGTGGAAGCTTGAAGGCATGCTGAGCGGCGATCTGCACGATCCGGTCCCACCTCTTGGGAACCCGCACCACTCTGCGAATGGTGGGCATATTTCGCTCAGTCAGATAGCGGACGGTCACACCATTGGCGGCGACCATGAAGTCCTCGATGATCTGTTTGGCCCGGTTGGTCTCCTCCACTAAAAGGTCGCAGAGCCTTTCTCCCTTGAAGACCGGTTTGGCCTCAATGGTCTCCAGGCTTAAAGCGCCCTGGGCGTGGCGTAGGCTCTTCATATTCTGTGCTACTTTATCCTGGAGGAGCAGGTTCTCCGCCAGGCCGTCTACGGCGCTTGCCGCCTGGGGCATGGGCTCAGTTCCCTCCAGCCAGGCGGCAACGCTGTTATAGGCCAGCTTGGCGTGGTTATGCACCACCGCCCGGTAGACGTCTGAGTCGACCAGCGAGCCGTCGGGGGCAACGGTCATATCCACCACCACCGCCAGGCGGTCCTGGTTCAAGTTAAGGGAGGTGAGGTTGGTGGAAAGCTTCAGAGGCAGCATGGGGAAGATCTGGGCAGCGGTGTAGACGGAGGTGGTGTTGGCCTGGGCATCCTGGTCTATGGCTGAGTCCTTGTGGACCAGGCTGTCCACGTCTGCCACTGCTACCCTGATCCTGGCCTTTCCGTCGTCCAGGGGCTCGGCCACGGTAAGCTGATCCAGATCCTCGGAGTCATCGTTATCTATGGAGGCCCAGAGCAGCCCTCTCAGGTCGCGTATATGCGGGGCGCCATCTGCCTTGGCTGGACCGTTGATCCGGGCGAGCTCGGAGAGGCACTCCGGCGAGAAATCGGTTTGAAGGCCTCGCATGAGCATTATTCCCCTGGCGACTTTCTGCAGGACGGTCCGGTTCTGAGCTTCTATTTTTTTGCCCCTGGTATTCATGAATTATTCCGAAAGAACTCAATTGATATAAATGGTTCCACTTATCTTTTTCATATACTTCTCCAGCTTCTCCTCGCACTCTTCCCAGGTCACATCCACCCTCAAGTGGTCCATGATCTCCACAAGCTGCAGCTTTACCTCCTCCCAGGAGTACTTGTTCTCCGAATGGCACAGGTCGGTCAATAGCCTCATCGTGGGGATGAAGGCCTTCTTGAACTCCGCCCGGATGAATCTCAGGAAAGGCTCTGGCAGGTCCCTCCGGCCATAGGACCTCAGCTCATCCAAGAGCTGATACTGGCTGGTGCAGGGCTCGGAGAAAGGGTCTCGCAGATCCTGGCCGGTCAATTCGGAGAGGTTCCGGTAGGCCTGGGCGAAGATCTGGTCCACAAATGCTTTGTTGTATGCCTTCTCCCCGATTTCGGCGATCAGGCCGTAGGCCACGATCCTGCACCTCAAGAGCTGCACCTTGGCCTCCTCTGGGGGGAGCTTGAGGTGGATCTTGGTTACATACTCCTCCAGATGCATCAATCTGGTGCGAGGCTCAAAGGTAACAGTCATGGCAGATATCGCCTCCCTGAACAAAATCCGCATCATTTATCATGAATGAATATTCTGGCTCTGATCACTTTTAAGCCTTCTGCAGATTAGGAGATGGGGGGTGGCGAGTCGCCTCCGCCCCAGGTCCCGAAGATTAAAGGGATGGATCTAGCCCCTCCAAGCTCCTTTGCCCTCTGGAAGAGCTCTTCTGTGCTCTGATCTTCATAGAGCCTTCTTGAGATCTGTACGTAATACAGCAGTCCTGTGGTGGAGTAGAGCAAGGAATCGGAGTGCTTTGGCTGGACCTGGTCGTGTCATTTACGCCATGACCCTTTGAGTTCTCGCTCATAAGGTATTATCTCATGTATCTCCTTGTAATTGATGCAAAAAACAAAGCAAACATCATTAGTCCCAATATGGTTTCAAATGTCACTACTTTGTCTTCAAGTGTTATGGTATTAAGCGATAATTGATAGCTTCCTAATCCCTTCGTAAATGCGACTAAGATACTAAAGTATATGCACTGCGAGAGGCAACTTGCATCGCCGATTCCATTGAAATAATAGCGATAAATAAATCCAAATAAAACCGCAAAAAATAACCACCAAAGAAAGATCGACCACCAGAAGATACCATATCCTCCAAAAAGATGTCGGAATATTATAAACTCAAATAAATTGTGCCATGTGAAACACCAGATAATCGACAGTCGTTCTTTCCACGATAAACCTTCTCTATTCAAATCGTCATAAAATTTCGACACTAGCTCTTTCGTTCCAACTACATTATATCTAAAAAATTGGAAAATAGTCAACAATCTTTCTTTCCACGACAAATCTTCCTTAATCAAATCATCAAAAAATTCTGATGACAACTTTAGCGTTGATTGCAGCACAAGCCTAGATGTATCGTTATTAACTTTTGTGATTCCTTTCTGCCTTCTCTTTGCTTCCATCTCCATAAAAAAATTATGGTCAGCTTCACCTCTGCTTCCGCTATCCTCTAATTGTTTTCTGGCTTTCTTGCAGGCCACTGCTTGGTCACACAGATTTCTAAATTTTGCATTCCTAAAGCTTACAAATTCGCCCGAGAATTGAGTTGCTCGGAAGTTGCCATAATCACCATTGAACGTAACTTTTCTAAAGTCTGCATTATTTTTAAAAATTGATTCGGCAAAACCTACGCTTCCAGAAAATGTTGCGTTGTTGAAATAAGTGTTTTCATTGAAATTAACTAGCCTGAATTCCGTATGGCTTCCAAACGTTGCTTTATTAAAATATGCTTCTCTTGAAAAGATAGCTCTTGTAAAATAGGTACTGTTTTTAAACTCACATTCTTCAAAATGAGCCAATAATTTGAACTTTGCCCCCTCGAAATAGGTGTTATTTCCTTTGAAAATAGATTTGCTTTTAATACTTTCTCCGG
This sequence comes from Methanosaeta sp. UBA533, assembly GCA_002498745.1. Taxonomy (GTDB): domain Archaea; phylum Halobacteriota; class Methanosarcinia; order Methanotrichales; family Methanotrichaceae; genus Methanothrix. The sequence continues at coordinate 25,442 of DAIO01000195.1, forward strand.
GGATGTGGCTACCGAACTCTGCACTCTGTTCAAACTCAACTTTACTAAAATCAACATATTTTTCAAAAACGGTCTGCTTGAAATTGGATTGACCAAAGAAACGTGCATGTTTATCTTCTTGTGGCTTCTTATCGCTGAAATGAGTTGCTTCTAAAAAGTGCGCACATTCGAATATGCATTGTTGGCGGAAAATAGATCCCATAAAGCTGACTTCATTTTCAAAGGTTGTTCCCCGAAAATCCACTGCTTCATTAAATAGAATTTCTTCAAAGGTCACTTTTCCTTGGATGAAGGAATTTGTAATTATGATTGGAGAAGATATGGTATGCATTTCGGATGTTAGAATACCTAGGTTTCCTGTTATAACCACACGATCGTGCTCTATGCGTTTGCCTCGTTGAAGCTGAGTTAATATATCAATGGCACGGATTTCTGGTAGTTTTTCTTTTGGCATGTAGATGCTTCGCCATTTCCACCAGTCAATTATCTCGTTACTTCTAGTCATGTGTCCCCACCGCCTGAATTGCCACCAGCTTATTTTCTGAATATCTTCCTTGCCCAGCATCAGGGATAGCTGGCTGATACTTTGGGTGAGTTGGGCCATATGCCTGCGAAGGAAGCCAATATTCATGGCATTTATCTTTCATGAACTTCTTCCACAATCCTGATCTCCTCATCTGTCAGCCCGTAAAGCCTGTAGACCACGGCATCGATCAGCTCATCCGTCCTCTTGATCTTCTCCATCAAGGGCCCGAGCTTCTTCATGGATCCCTCGAACTCCGCCCGCAGCAATTCCCCCGGCTCCCGGCGGGAGGGGTCGACTGCAAGCTTCTTTTTGTTCTTCTTAAGAACTGCCAGCAGGCTCTCGTAGTCGCTATCGTAGTAGCTCAGAATCCTGGTCTTGGGCTTGAGATCCTCGGTCTTTGCCCCTAAATAGCCCTCCAGCCAGTCCAGGAAGCCCCGGATCTCCTGCTGCTTTTGCTTGTTCATCTCCAGCATCCTCTCCGCCAGGAAGGCGAGAAGGTCGTGGACCACGTCCGACTTTTCCCCCTCGGTGATGAAATTGCCCGCTTCGTCCCTGGGCAACAGGGACTGCACCCGGGCCAGGATCTCATCGTGCTTTCCTTCGGAATAGAGCTGCTGCAGCTCCGCCACCAGGCGGGCGCGCTCAGGCGCGGGGGTGGTGAAGGAGATGCGACGGATGGGGAGTTGTTTCAGTGTATGCGGAGTAATATCTCTAGTATCAGTGCTATGACTGATTAAGAAACGCACTCCTGGTTTTGAGCGAGCAAGCAACAGTAAGTAGCACAGGTTGTAGCATTTGCTCTCCTCCGCAAGGGCTGTTTCTAGTTGTTTCCGAACGCTGCGTTGATCGCAATCGAGCAGATAGTGAAATGGGACTGCCACTCTTCCGCTCTGATCGCACCAGAGTTTATTCTGATCTAGTATCACTCCCGAGGTTTTGCCAAATATGAGTTTCTGATTCTCGAACATCTCAGGAAATCTTGGTTCCATAACGCGGGCAGGGTTGCGTGTGCATGGGCCATATTCCAAATAGAGAACACGCTCTGGAATTATATCACGGATGTGCTTGCCCTCAATGTACGGCATTGGATGCACCAAATCTTGAGCTTCCGACAACAGGTCGTTCTTGACAAATTCCCCGCGATATTTGATGTCGTGAGCTTGAAGTGTTGCGCCTTTATTGATGTAACACAACCATCCCAAAGGAATAAACACATCCTGTTGTCCAATCATTTGATCAATCCTAAATACTTCATGTGGATTTTCAAATTGCTTTTTGGGCAACTCAGTGTCTCCGATTTCGGTATTTCTGTGCAGATAACGACGGGTGACGTAGGGAATGGAGGGAGTAGTGCGGGTTGCGATGAACACTGTGCAATATACCCCAGCATCCGCAAATAATTGTACATCAGGGAAAAAGTGTATTTGTTCAAGAGTGTTTTCGGTGAATAGAAGCTCTCGGGCTTTACTTGCGTAAGGTGCGATCTCCAGGGAATTCTCGACTATCATGCCAAAATGTCCGCCCGCACGCACAGACTGTGCCGCTAGCTCGATGAAGGGGACATACAGATCCCACTTCAAGTACGTTGTTTTAAAACGATTTTGGGCCATGATCTGATAGCGCAGAGCCTGCCACTCAATATCTTCGTCGGCCTTTCGATAGGGCGGATTCGCAACAACAACATCAAACCCTTCATCGTCCTCAAGCCCCCCGAGAACATCGAAAAACACCTCCGGAAACTCCAGATCCCAGTGGAAGAACCTCTTCTCCTCTGCAATAGTCTGCGCCTGGCCAAACCACTCCTGACTGCGCAGCCCGGCCCAGTCCGGGAACTTTTCCGGGCTGAGGTGGTTTTGCAGCTCATAGTAATCGTCCTCGCTGACCTTGTTTCCAAAATATGTGGACAGCCAGACATTGGCCAGCTCCGCCAGCCTCCGGGATAGCTCCGACTCCTTGATCTGCCTGAACTGCTCCTCCTTCCACTTCACCATCTGCAGGCTGTCATCGGGCAGGGCGGACATGAGGCTGTACCGCTTAAGCAGGCTGTCGGTGTGGCTTTTCAGACCAAAGCTCCACAGCGGCGGCTCCTGGGCCTTCGCTCCCGGCAGGACGGCCAGCTTTTCCAGATCCGCGCCGATGAGGGAGTTACCGCAGCGCAAATGGTGGTCTAAGAAGCTGAGGGGCTTGTTTGAGGCCACCGTCTTGAGCCACAAGGAGAGCTTGGCCAGCTCCACCGCCATGGGGTTGAGGTCCACCCCGTAGATGCAGTTTCTGACCACCTCTCTTCTCGCCCAGTGGATGTCGTTCTCCGCCACTGCATCCGAGTCCTCATCCTCCTGCCTGGCGATCTCCCGGGCGTGGATGATCTCCCGGGCGATGTAGTCCGTGGCCTCCACCAGGAAATGGCCCGAGCCCATGGCCGGGTCGAGCACTTTTATGGAAAGCAGCTTTCGCAACAAATCGCTCCGGAGATCTGCATCCATCATGGCCTCCTCCATCATGGGCTTGATGAGCGGTTCAAGGGTGTTTTTCACAATGTACTTCACAATATACTGAGGGGTGTAAAAGGAGCCTGTGGCCTTCCTCTCTCCTTTGTCCGTCACCAGATACAGGCCGCCCGCCTCCACGCTATCTGAGACCTTCTTGCTGCCTGCCTCTATCTTCGGCAGCCAGACCTCCTTTCCCTTCTTCCCCTTCTCCTTGACCGCTACCATCGGCTCGGTGGCGATGTTCAGCCTGTACTCCAAAATGCCCTCATAGATCGATCCCAGATGGCGGATATCTAAAGAGGAATAGTCGACGAAGGCGGGTCCATTCTCCCCTTGGGACCGGGCCAATAGATCGATGGCCTCCGCCAGATAGGAGTTTCCGATCTTCTTCTCTCTTAGGAAGGGATTTTTGGCCGGATCGAACAGGCCTCCATTGTAGGCAGGAATGTAAAACTCCTCTTTGGAGTAGCCGAAGGCCTCGCTACCGTCATTGATGAGGCGGAAGAGATCCCTCAGGCTCTCCCAGTAGGTGGACTGGACGGCGAGGATTCTTTCCCCCCTATCATTCTTGCCCGCTATCTCCTCTTTCAGCCGGCGCAGGCTCATCTCTCTGTAATGGGGGTTGTCCACGGCGAGGAGCCTTCTGCTCTCCGCATAAAAGATGAATAAAAGGCGGTAGAGCAGGCGCAGTGAGTTCTCCTGGACCTCTCTGAGCATCTGCTCCTGCTCAATCCGATCTGCCAGTGGCCATAGCGAGTTTGACGGCTCGGAGATGAAGCCCTCCGCCAGGACCTTCATCGCCCGGTAGACATTCTCCTGCAGGTCCTCGCCCACCTTCTGGGCATATGCTAAGCTTTCCTCCCGAATTCTATCCAGGAAGGAGGGGCCGAGGGGAGTCTCGGGAAATGCCTCTCTCCGGAAGAAGAGATAAAAATACTTGAAGGCAGATAGATCTCCAGTCTCCTCGATCCTGGCGATAAGATCGGGAAGATCTATCTCATAGTATGAGTCCATAGTGAAGCTGGAGTCCTCATGGTAGAGCCTCCACAGCCTGCCATTGGTGAGGATCGCCCATTTGGGCGGAGTTGCTCGCAGATAGTTGTCGATCTGAAAGCTGGGGTTGGCCATCTCCCGCAGCGCTCTTCCCTGTCGGCTCTTGTCCAGAGCCACATTCCAGGCCTTGGCATCTCCAACGGCCACCGACCTCTTATAAAAGTCATCCGAGCCCTTTTGGGAATAGGCCTCATTCAGCGCCTCAGCATCGGGAAAGAAGGCATAATCGGGCTTCAGGGGATCATGATGCAGACTCTCCTGGACGCCGTAATAGTGGCCCAGGGCATCTAAGACCGGGCGAATCCAGTTATGCTCCAGATCCGCCTCAACATACCGAGGAAAGTTCTTCTCCTTCTCAAAGAATCTGTCCTTTATCCTGGTGTAGGCCTCCAAAAGACCGGATTCATCCTCCCATTCCGAGGACTTCTGGACCATGTTCTCCAGGTAATGGTTGGAGAAAAGGTTGCTGTTGTTGAACACGTGCTCTTTAATGGTGACCTCTGCCGATGCATCCAATTCGCTTCCCTCGATCTGCATTAACTATCCCTTGTACGAAAAGCTTTTGGATGAATGATCTCAAACCAGCCTTACCTTCCCAGTCGATTTGGCCCTTTCGTATAGACTGCTATCCAGAGTCACCAGCGGCACACTTTTTCTCCAGGCACAAGAGATAATCCATCGTCTGGTGGGATTGGCTGCCGGAGACGGTCCCTCCCTTACAATTTTTCCGCAAATGATCGCAGTCTATTAATAGGAATAATTATATTTCCACTTTCGCGAGAAAACCGAGGCGCAGCGGATAAATGCCCAGCACAAAATATACAAGAATAGAGATCACCCCCGAGGCTTACAGGGCCCTTGAAGCCGAAGCTATTCTGCAGGAGAAGACACTGAAGAAGCTAGCCTCCGAGCTGATCCTGCGGGGCATTTCCAAAGAGGCTCTCGATTTTATCAAGAAGGCAGGGGAATCAAAAAAAAGTCGCCGGGCACTGGATAGCAGCGCCATGGAGAGGGCTATTGAGGAGATCGGGGCCACTGGGATGAGCTTCGATCAGTCCATTCTGGAGAACATGCACGATATCATCCAGGATGAGGGCTATTCCGAGGGAATGCTTTATGCCGTTCAGAACACCGCCTCCATGCAGAGAGATGAGCTTCACCGGGTGCTGAACATATGCGAGCGCCACGGCCTGACCAACATTCTGGC
>DAIO01000008.1:0-1475 GCA_002498745.1 Methanosaeta sp. UBA533
GAGGAGGACCTGAGCCTCGGACTGGTGAAGGGAGTACTCCAGCTCATGGGTCCTGTAGGCGGGGTTGATGTTCACCATGATGATTCCCGCTTTGGCAGTGGCATACTGGGTTATGATCCATTCTGCTATGTTCGTCGCCCAGATGGCCAGGCGGTCTCCCTTCTTCAGCCCCAGAGCTATGAATCCCTTTGCCGTCCGGTTTAGCTCCTTTTGCAGCTCTCGATAGGTGTATCTCTTTCCCTGGTGGATTGAGACAAGTGCATCATTATCCGGATATTTCTCAGCAATCTCGTCGAACATATCCCCAATGGTCTTTCCAATAAGCGGTTTTTCTGAGCCGCGAAATGCATAGCTGTGGGAGATTTTGCCTGGCATGGAGCTTTTTTCAATCCCTCAGGGAATATAATGGTATCTGCTCTTTTTCGCTTTTTCATTTATGAGAGGCTCTGCAAAAGCCCAGAAGGCCTCAATCCGGTCGCGCGGCTGGGAACCTGGCAGGGTCCGAAGCAGCTACCTTTCACCTTTTTCAGTCATGAGTTCAGGCCGCTAGCATATGCTCATCCCTGCCCTCATTATCCCCATGTGTTTGATTTCCCGGCATTGCACATATACCAATTTTTGATTATGATATTTTAAGAGAATTTCATACGATTTATGATATGAATAATTATGATCAATTCTCAAAAATAACTAAGTAAGGGCGGGATAGAGATTTGATCGGTGAATGGATTATGAAAGCAAGAGGCTGGACCACATGGGCTGGATATTCGCCAACAGCAAGCGCAACGACGAATACTAATATTTTCAGGCTGTGCATGAAGCCCTGGGATCTGATTTTGCCGGAAGAGGGGATTGATGAAAGGCTGAGGAGCCCGGAGCCCTTCTGGAGGCTTCAGGAGAGGTATCTATCAGAGAAAGATGCAGCAAATATTAATCTGCTGCCAGCGAGATCCAGAATAGAAAGGCCTGATAAGGTGTTTGTTTGAGCGCTATTCAAATTTTATTTTTTTAATGAAATAAGCCACGCAGTTTGCATATTTATCATCAGAGGTATCAAGGATGAATCTCAGAAGACCCAATGCCAATGAAGCAACAGGAACATTCAACCGATCAAGAAATGTGGTGCCGATGTCAGGGATCTGCACCAGATGCATAGATGGCTGCAAAGGCGGCTGCGAGACCTGGCTGGCCTCCTTCAGGGGAAGAGAGGTGCTGTATCCCGGACCCTTCGGAGAGATGACCGCCGGAGCGGACAAGAACTACCCCCTCGACTATTCCCACCTCAACATCCAGGGTTATGCCGTGGGAGCCTTCGGCCTTCCCGAGGGGGTGGAGCCTGGACCGGACACGTCCATCTTTCCCAATGTGGATGTCTCCACCGAATACGGCTGGTCAGAGAAGGTCTCAATGAAGCTTCCTATATTCACCGGCGCTCTGGGGTCTACTGATATCGCCCGGAAGAACTGGGAGCACTT
>DAIO01000008.1:1506-5339 GCA_002498745.1 Methanosaeta sp. UBA533
GAGCTGGTGCTGGATGGCCATGGTCGGGTGCAGAGATCCCCGGAGATGGACCGGAGGATCGAGACCTACAGACGCTTCCATGAGGGCTGGGGAGAGATCCTGGTGCAGATGAATGTGGAGGACACCCGCCTGGGGGTGGCAGAGTATGTCTCTTCCCGGCACGGCCTGGAGACTATAGAGCTGAAGTGGGGCCAGGGAGCAAAGTGCATCGGCGGGGAGATCAAGGTGGACAGCCTGGAAAGAGCCCTGGAACTGAAGTCCAGGGGCTATGTGGTTCAGCCCGATCCCGGGAACCTGGAAGTGCAGATGGCCTACAAGTCCGGAGCGATAAAGGAGTTCGAGAGGCACTCTCGCCTGGGCTTTGTCTCCAGGGATGGCTTTTTCGATGAGGTGGACCGGCTTCGCGGCCTGGGATTCAAGCGCATCACCCTGAAGACAGGGGCCTACAGCATGGCTGAGCTGGCCATGGCCATTCGCTATGGTGCCGAGGCCAAGATCGACCTTCTCACCATCGACGGCGCTCCTGGCGGTACAGGCATGAGCCCCTGGCCGATGATGAACGAATGGGGTATTCCCACCTTCTACCTGCAGGCGCTGGTCTATGAGTTTGCCACCAAGCTATCCCGCCGGGGGAAGAAGGTGCCAGATATCGCCATGGCGGGTGGCTTTTCCACCGAGGATGGGGTCTTCAAGTCCATCGCTATGGGCGCGCCCTTCGTCAAAGCGATATGCATGGGCCGGGCGCTGATGATTCCGGGAATGGTAGGAAAGAACATCGGCAAATGGCTCGAGAAAGGAGAGCTGCCGGCCAGCGTCTCCAAGTACGGTAGCCGGCCAGAGGAGATATTTGTCTCCTACGAGGATCTCCATGCCAAATATGGCAATGATATGAAGGATATCCCCTGTGGAGCGGTGGCCCTGTACACCTACTGCCAGAAGTTCAAGACGGGAATGCAGCAGCTTATGGCCGGATCGAGAAACTTCCGTCTCTCGACCGTCTCCCGAAAGGACCTGATGGCGCTCACCGAGGAGGCGGCCAGGGTTTCAGGAATAGACTATGTCATGGATGCATACCGCGACGAGGCAGAGGCGATCCTAGACGCCTGGATAACGATAAGCGAATGAGTTTGATTTTGAGAAGCTTGCCATGAAGAATCCTGGGAAGGAGTATGCATGGATGGCTCTCCTCCCGCTCTCCTCCTTTTCGGATTGCAAGATAGAGGGAACCCAGGTCCTGTGGCCAAACCCCTTCACTCTGTCAATGCCTTCTTCCTAAGCAATCTGTTATAAGCGATGGCAAACCTGTGGGCTTCATCCCTGATCTCCTGCAGATAGAGCGATGCTTTTTCATTCTTCTTTATATCCAGCGGACCGTCCAGCCCGGGCACATAGATCTCCTCCTCTCTTTTGGCCAAAGATATGATGGGGACCTTAACCCTCATCTCCCGCAGCTCCTTTAAGGCTGAGCTGAGCTGGCCTGCGCCACCGTCGATGACAATCAGATCCGGAAGCTCCTTGTTCTCATCCTTCAGCCGGGAGTAGCGCCTGCGCACCACCTCGGCGATGGAGGCGAAGTCGTCTCCACCCTGAACATCCCTGATCTTAAAGCGGCGGTAGTTGCTTTTATCCGGCTTGCCGCTCCGGAACTGAACCATCGAGCCCACGGCAAATGAGCCGGCCAGGTGGGAGATGTCAAAGCACTCTATGACCTCGGGCTTTTTGGGCAGGTGCAGTGCCTCTTGCAGAGCTACTAGCTTTGCCCGATCGCCGAAGACGCTGATCTCCAGGTTCTTTTGGGCGAGCAAGAGAAGCTCTTTTTTCTCCCCCTGCTTGGGGACGGTGACCCGAACCTTCTTACCCTTCAGGTGAGCTAGAAATTCCTCCAGAGAATCATCGAATGGCTCCGGTGCGATCAGCTCCTCTGGAGGCTCGTTTTCCGAGTAGTACTGCACAACGAACTCCTCCAGAAAGTCCTCGCTGGAGGGAAACTGGTACTCCTCTTTTCCCGCCAATATGCCCCGATAGACCTTGAAGAGCATGAGATAGACTATTTCTTTATCCATCAAGTAGCTGATGACGTCCTGGTCGTACTTGCGGTTCTGCTCCACCCTCTGCCGCTCCTGAAGCCGCTCAAGGGCATTGATCTCATCCCTCAGCTCTATGGCCCGCTCGAAATCCTGCCGATTGGCCCTGCCCGTCATCTCCTCTTTCATGGAGCTGATCAGCTCAGCTGTCCTGCCGCCCAGGGCTGATTTAGCTCTCTGGACCCTTGTCTGGTAGTCCTTCTTCGTTATCTTGCCCATGCAGGGGCCTGAGCAGTGGCCGAGATGATAGCGAAGGCACGCCCTCTTGGGAAGGCGCTTGCAGGTGCGCAGGCCAAAGGCTTTGCGAACGATCTGGTAGACGAATCCCCTCTCTTTGGCGGATACAAATGGACCATAAAATGAGCCCGGGCCCTGGGCTTTGCGGGAGATTCTTATCCGGGGGAACTCTTCGTCGGTCAGATGAATCGAGGCATAACGGGAGGAGTCCTTGAGCTTGATATTATAGCGGGGCTGGTGCTTTTTGATGAGTGTGTTCTCCAAGAGCAGTGCTTCGACCTCAGTATTTGTGACTATGAAGTCCAACCCTTTTATGGCCGCCACCAGGGCCGCTGTCCTCGGGCTGTGGCTCTGCTTCTGAAAATAATTGGCAACCCTTTTTTTGAGGTCTCTGGCTTTGCCCACGTATATGATATTGCCCCTGTCTTCAGGGCTGTCCCGGAAAATGTAGCAGCCGGGAAGATGAGGAAGTGAATCTAAGGATACCATTTTTTTGACCCAGATGGATGTATTTGACTTACCAGGAATTCGGATGCCTATAAGGGCTTTGCCTTTCAACCCTCGCGCATAGTTGGATCGCGGTCAAACGGTCGAATGCTCCAATAAACAACTAGGATATATAGGATTAAAAGTACCAATATCTATATAAACTAAAAAACTAATAAACAATTTAATGCCAAAGACCACATTGACATTAACTGAGCCGGTGGCCAAGACCTTGAAGCTCTTCACGGTAAAAGCCAAAGGCAATATGCATGCTCAAAGCCAGGTGGTGGAAGAGGCATTGATTGAGTTTTTCCAGAGACATGGAATAGAAATAGAGAACTGAAAGCTCCAAGGTGGGAATTCATCCTCCGAGGGTTAAGCCAGGGTATTATGAATCGAGCAACAAATCGCTCAAAACAGATCCTGGAACCTCTTGATCTGGGCGGTCGCATCATCGCTGGCGACGACGCAGGATATCGCGCACAGGCCGTCTGCTCCCGCCCTGATGACTGCAGGAGCATTGGAATGATTGATTCCTCCAATGGCGATGAGTGGGATGTCAACCTTCCGCCGGATCTCCTCGATGAGAGCGATTCCGGCAGGCTTTCCTGCATCGGATTTCGTCGCCGTCTGGAATATCGGGGAGACCCCCAGATAGTCGGCCCCAGCCCTCTCTGCTTCCACCGCTTCTTTCAGGTTATGGACTGTCACCCCTATGACCTTCTCCTGCCCCAGCAGCTTGCGGGCAGTGGTGCAGGGCATGTCTGACTGGCCCAGGTGGACGCCATCTGCGCCCACGGCAAGAGCGATGTCTATTCTGTCGTTTATCAGGAAGGTCAGGTCCCGGCAGATCTCTCTCAGATGCAGGGCCTCCTCATACATCTCCCGGGTTTCGGCATTTTTATTTCTGTACTGCACTGCATCAACCTTGCAGGCAGCAGCTTCCATCACATCGCTGATGTTCCCCGCCCGGCTCAATCTCGAATCGGTAATGAAATAGTATCCCTTCACCCTTCAATCCTCTGC
>DAIO01000143.1:0-4998 GCA_002498745.1 Methanosaeta sp. UBA533
TCGACAGTCACCACCGGCAGGCCGCAGGCATTGGCATCCAGGGCGGCCATGCCGAATCCCTCTCTGGTGGAGGGTGAGGCGAAGGCCCGGGAGGACTTCATCAGGGCCAAAGCATCATCATAGTTCTCCAGAAATCCGCAGAACTCGATATTTTTCTCCAGCCCCAATTTCCCTGTCAGCGATCTCAGCCTCTCCATCTCCGGCCCGTCGCCAATGATCGCCGCCCGCACATCCGGGATCTCTGACTTCATTATGCTCACCGCCTGGATTAGGAGGTGGATGTTCTTATGGGCGGCCAGCCTTCCGGCAAAAACGATATCAGAACTCTTTGGAGAGGGCGCTATCCCCTCAATCTTTTGCCAGTCGATGCCGTTTGGCACCACCTGTACCCCTCTTGCTCCCAGGCCTTCCAGATCCCTGGCCGTCCTCTTCGAAACTGCCAGATTGCGATCGGTCAGCCGGGCAGCGATCAATTCCGTGATCCTGCCAATTTCTCCCTTCCTTCCCAGGTATTCATGCCAGTAATCTTTCCAGACCTCATGCCAGGTGATAAAGAGCTTCTGGTTCTTCTTCCTCCAACTGTTCAAGAGACGAGCGGAAAAGCAGGACAGATAAGGAAAATTCTGGCAGTCGACCGCCGCCTCCTTTGAGGGGTGAGAAAGCAGCCTGGCGGCAAAGTAGGCAGCCTCTCCAATCGATCTCTTTCCATTGACATAAAGGGGCCTGGGCTCGCATATGCCATGAAAGCGAACGCCCTCTATTTCGATCTCGTCCTCTCCCTGCCACCATTTCATGCCGTAGCAGTGGACGACATGCCCGCGCGCCGCCAGCCTTCGGGAGAGCTCATAGATCCTCTTCTCCGCACCGCCTTTGACCCAGGGATAGACGGCATCGTACACATAAGCGATCTCCACCTATTATTCGCCATCCTGGTGCCCATTGTAAAGCAATAGCAGGCTGATGAACATCCCGGAGAAGATGGTCTGAATTCCAAGAATGGTGAGTATCATGGCCACCATAGCGTTCTGGGCGGCATCCAAAGCACCAAAGCCCGCCCCTCTCCACCTCATGAGGACCACGAGGCCAATGACAATTCCCGCTGCCAGCAGAGCCAGCCCTATTAATAGCTCTTTTTCCAGGGAATGGTAGCTGATAAGCTTCTTCATTCCGCTCGACCTGGAAAGGCCCCAGGCGGCGCCAAAAGCTCTGAAATGCATCCCGGCAAGAAGCATCTGATAGCCGATGATCAGCAGAAGTCCCCCCAGGATCAAGGAATGCATCCTCGAGCCACCCTCTATATAAACCACCGCTGCCAGGATCAGGCCTAGGAGGAGTGCTACCAGGCCCGGGACGAGCAGAAAGGGCCCTGGCCGGTAGAGCATCATGAATCGCATATGCCTCCAGCCATCGGTGAACGAGTTCAGCTTGGAGTCTCCCTGGCGGGGATAGTAGGTTATAGGAACCTCAGCGATCCTAAGGCCGCGAGAAGAGGCCTCGATCACCATCTCCGAGGCGAACTCCATTCCCCCTGACCTGAGGTTCAGCTTTTTCAGAGCATCCCTGGTTATGCCGCGCAGACCGCAATGGGCGTCGGAGATTCCGGCAGAGAAGAGCCTGTTCAAAACCCAGGTTAAAAGAGGATTTCCTACATAACGATGAAGGGCGGGCATCGCCCCAGGGACGATCCTGCCGTTCAGCCTCGATCCCATGACCAGGTCATACTCGCCGCTCTCCAGGCAGGGAAGCATATCCAAAATGGCCTCGGGATCGTAGGTGAGGTCTCCGTCCATGAGAAAGATGTAGTCCCCTTGAGCCTCCTGGAAACCCAATAGGTATGCATTGCCATACCCCAGCCTCTGGGGGAATACAACCTTAGCCCCGCAGGAGGCCGCGATATCCGCCGTCTGGTCGGTGGAACTGTCCGCAACGATTATCTCTCCCTCGAGGCCCGCCTTCTCGAAGGCCTCCAGTGCCCTTTGGATACACTGGCGTATGGTTTGGGATTCGTTTCTGGTGGGGATGATCAGGCTTATCCGGGGCACATTTTCCCTTACTTTAGTTTAGCTGTTAAGCCTTTCCTTTTATAGATCATCTCCCCGAATCCGGGGATTACTCTGAGCTCAGAGCGTCTCGGGCTCGACCTCATGCTTAAAGGAGAGGGTCACCCTTACCCTGTACTCCATTATCCCTCCCTCTCTAAGCCTGGTGTCCATCCTTGCGACCTCGGCAATTCTTACGTTGGTCAGTTTTCGGTTCGCAGTATTGATTGCAGATTGGACTGCGTCCTCCCAGCTTTCATTTGAGGTTCCCACGAGATCGATAAAATTGTACACGCTCTTGCCTATTGGGGCTTCCATAACCCATTCTATGCTCTAATGATTGATATATTTTGTCTGAAAAGAAAAGAGATTCGCAGATCTATTCTGCCTTCTTCTCTTCGCTCTTCTCTGCCTCTTTGTCCCCTTCTTCGGTTGAATCTTCAGACGTCTGAGCCACAGGAGGCTGAGCCTCGGGCTTCTTGGGTCCCCTGCCCATGGCGATCAAAGAGGCCTTTGCCTGGATCCTGGCCAGGGGATAGTCGTCCTTGGCCACCTTCTCTAAAGCAGCCACCGCCCGGTTCTCCTTCAGCTCACCGATCACCCAGGCCGCTCCCGCACGCACATCCTTGTCTGCGTCTTCCAGGGCCTCGATCATGCGATCGGATACCTGCTTTCCATATCCGGCAATGGCCACCATGGCATTGCTCTTTACCAGATACTCCTCGTCTTTGAGGGCCTCAATTAAAGCCTCAAGGGTCTCAGATATATCCCGTTTAGAGAGGAGCATGATGGCGTTGGAGCGCACAAGCATATGCTTGTCCTTGGTGGCGGCGATCAGCTTCTCTATGGACCAGCTCATGTCGGGGAGGACGGCAGGCATGGAGGGCTCTGTCGCTCCGCAGGTTGGGCAGGCCTCTTCCCTCATGCTCTGGGTTATTACAGGCTCTGCCTTCTCCTCAGTTTTGTTTTCTTCTGGCTTGTTCTCAACCATTTTTTTCTCTTCTTCCATAGACTGGTCTATCTCCCCTATTCTACTTCAGCTTTTCCCAATGCAAATGCCCTCTTATTGGCCTCCAGATGTTTTGGCGGCACAACCTCGACCAGGGCCTGGATGATATGCTCCTCTGAGAGGGGAATATACCGGGAAAGGGCGCCGAGCATCACCACGTTCATGGCCTGAGCGGTTCCTGCCTTCCGCGCCAGGGCGGTGGCATCCAGGGCCAGGACCCTCTGGCATTGGCCGCAAAGCGGCTCTATCAGATCATCTAAAGAGGGATACCGGGCTCTTCCGGTGGTGACAGTTACCGGCAGGACCGGCTGGTTGTTGATCAGGGCCACCCCTTCTGGGGAGAGGAAATGGCCAAATCGCAGGGCTTCAGCTGGCTCCAGGGCGATCAAGAGATCGGCGCTGCCCGGAGCGACCAAGGGGCTGAAGCGGCATCCTATGCGGGTGTGATTGATCACGCTCCCCCCTCTCTGGGCCATGCCGTGGGTCTCCGCGCCTCGCACCGGCTTTCCCGCCAGGACCCCTGCCCTGCCGATCACGTCTGATATCAATATCACTCCCTGGCCGCCGACGCCGACGATCACCATATCGCATTCTGAGGTTCTCATCTCTCCACCTCCAAAATGGCAGAGCTGGGGCAGATCTGGGCGCAGATCCCGCAGCCGGTGCATAGATTGTTGATCTTTGCCATCTCTCCCTCAAACTCAATGGCCGGGCAGCCGTACTCCACACAGATCCTGCATCCCTGACAATCATCGCTCACCTGGAAGGCCCGTGGCCGGGCCCCGCTTCGGCGGGCCTTGATCACGCAGGGCTGTCTGGCGATGACTACCGATAGGCCGGGAAAATCCCTGGCCCTCTGGAATCCCTCCATCGTCCCCTCAAGGTCGTAGGGATCCACGATCTCGACCAGCCCTGCCCCCAAAGCCCTGGCCAGCCCCTCCAGCGAGACCTGGATCGTGGGCTCGCCGGTGGCAGTAACTCCGGTTCCCGGATGAGGCTGATGGCCGGTCATGGCGGTGGTGGAGTTGTCCAGAATTGTCACCGTGATCCTAGCATTATTGTAGGCGGCATTCAACAGGCCGGTCATGCCTCCATGCAGGAAGGTGGAGTCTCCGAGGCTTGCGCAGATCCCTTCCGTCTCACCGCCGAATCTTATGCCGCTGGCGAGGGTGATGCTCGCCCCCATGCACAGACAGGTATCAACCGTCCCCATGCCTACTGCCATGGTATAGCAGCCTATGTCGCTGGGATAGATCGCCTTCTTGCCATAGACCCGTCTCATGGCATAGTAGGTGGCACGGTGGCTGCAGCCTGGACATAAAGCCGGAGGCCGGGGTGGGACTATCTCCGCTGCTGCAAAGGATGCTCTCTTCAAAATACCCAGGTCGTTCATCCTGGCCAGAGCATTTCTCACCGTAATAAGGTCCATTTCTCCCTCGCGAGGGATCTCCTTTTCCTTGCCCAGGATCTCGATGGAGGGATTTGTCTCCCGCGCCAGCATCGCCACCTGCTCTTCAACCACCGGCTCCAGCTCCTCTATCACCAGCACCCTCGAGACATGCTCGAGCATGCGTCCTATCAGCTTCTTTGGGGCGGGATAGGCTCCCACCCTGAGAAGGGAGTGGTCAAGGTCCAGATCCATCAGGGCCTCCTCGGCATACAGACCGGCAATCCCCGAGGCTATCACACCCGTCTCCCCCCGGAGGGTTAGCCTGTTCCAGGGGCACCCCTCCAGCTCCTCTTCGATTGCTGGCTGCTTGGCCAAAAGCTCGCGGTGGAGCGGCCGGGCATGGCTAGGCAGAGCCACCCGTCGCGCAGGATTCTTGACGAAACGGCGCTCGCCGGGAGATGGTCGATCCTGGCTCACCTCCACGTCTGCCCGGGCATGAGAGACGCGGGTGGTGGGCCGGAGCATTACCGGGATATTGAATTTCTCCGACAGCTCCAGGC
>DAIO01000115.1:0-23954 GCA_002498745.1 Methanosaeta sp. UBA533
GGGTTGTCTTGCCGTGATCGATATGCGCCACGATTCCGATGTTCCGGATAAACTGGGGTTTATCCATCAGAGTGGTTACGCGTTCTGCTATCTTCTTCCTCTTGCCCATAATACGCCTCGCGAAGTTTGAGATAAATCTTATAATCCTGACTAGGACTGAGACTCCTCGGGCTCAATGTATTTAAGCCTTCGGCCCCTTCTTCGGGCGGTTTCTAAAGAGAAATATATGATCCTTCATATTAGCAGATCCCCCTCTTGAACCTTCGCTGGATAAAGCTTAAATCAATGCGAAGATAGCTCTCGTTCGGTTTTTGAGATGGCGCGCTTGGTAATGAAGTTTGGTGGTGTTTCCGTTGCTGACGGAAACCGGCTGAGGCATGTGGGCGATCTTGTCGCGCATTTTCATCGCGACAATGAGATAGTCCTCGTCACCTCTGCCCTTCAAGGGGTAACGGATGAGCTTCTGGCCTGTGCCAGAAGGGCGGCCAGCGAAGGCAATGTCTCAGATGTGATGGACTTCATGGAGAGGATCACAGACAGACACAACCAAGCGATAGCAGATGCAATCCATAATCCTGCAATCGCCAAAGAGGTACAGGGTATAATATCCGAGAAGCTCTCATTGCTCGAGAAGGCCTACATCGGCATCTGCTATCTAGGAGAGCTAACCAGACGCTCGCTCGACTATATCTCCGGCTACGGCGAGCAACTGGCGGCACCCATTCTATCCGGGGTGCTGCGGGATATGGGAATCGAATCGCAGCATTATACCGGAAGAGAGGCAGGAATCATCACCGACAGCAATTACGGGGATGCCAGGCCCCTGGAGAAGACCTATGGCCTCATCCCCCAGAAGCTCCTGCCGTTGAAGGGAGTCCCCGTGGTCACCGGATTCATAGCCCAGGACGAGAAGGGGACGAACACCACCCTTGGTCGTGGTGGCTCCGACCTCTCTGCATCACTGATCGGTGCGGCGATCAATGCGGATGAGATCTGGTTCTGGAAGGAGACCTCCGGCATCATGACCACAGATCCCAAGATAGTGCCAGAGGCCAAGACGATACCCACTATCTCCTACCGGGAGGCAATGGAACTCTCCTACTTCGGGGCCAAGGTCCTGCATCCCAGAGCCATTGAGCCGGCCATCAAAAAGGGTATCCCGGTGAGGGTCAAGTGCACCTTCGATTTCGAGGACCCAGGAACTCAGATCGTGAGGGACGATGTTCCCAAAGAAGATGTGATCAAAGCGGTCACACTGCATCAGAAAGTCGAGCTTCTGAACATCTCCGGCGCGGGGATGATAGGGACACTGGGCGTCGCTGCTCGTGCTTTCACCGCTCTGGCCAAAGCGGGGATCAATATCGTGATGATCAGCCAGGGCTCATCCGAGGCCAACATATCCATGGTCATAGAGGAGGGACAGGCAGATCGAGCGGATGAGGCTCTGCGATCTGAGTTCCCCAGGGATGTGGTCAAGGAGATCTCCCATGACCATGATGTCTGCACAGTAGCGGTGACGGGCTCGGGAATGGCCGGGACTCCTGGGGTTGCCGCCCGGGTGTTCAAGGCCATGGGTCAGGCCAAGATCAATGTGGTCATGATCAGCCAGGCATCTGGCCAGCATAACATCTCCTTTGTGGTAGCATCTGCGGATGGCGAAAGAGCAGTCCGGGAGCTTCATCGCGAGTTTGGTCTGGGTGGTGAAGCATGAAAAAGCTCACCTATGCCCAGGCAGGAGTGGACATCAGCCTGGAGAATAGGTCCATCGAGGCCATGAAGTCCGTTCTCACCACCAGGCGCAAAGGGTTCGGGGCGCCATTGACCGATATAGGCCATTATGCAGGCCTCCTGGATATGGGAAGCTTTGCCCTGGCCATGACCACAGACGGGGTGGGTTCGAAGGTTCTGATCGCCAATGCCATCTCCAAGTGGGATACTGTTGGAATAGACTGCATAGCCATGAATGTGAACGACCTGTATGCCATCGGTGCCGAGCCCATAGCCTTTGTCGACTACCTGGCCGTGGAGAAGGTCGATCCCGAACGCGCTGAGCAGATCGCCATTGGTCTCGCCCGGGGTGCAGAGCTTTCCAATATGACCATCATTGGAGGAGAGACAGCCTCCCTGCCTGAGATCATCCGGGGATTCGACCTGGCCGGAACCGCTATCGGCATCGTGGACAAGGATAAGGTGGTGACCGGGGAGAAGATCAAGAAGGGGGATGTGCTGGTTGGGGTCCCCAGCAGCGGCCTGCATAGCAACGGCTACACTCTGGCCAGGGCCATAGTGGCCCAATCCGGATACAGCTATTTCGACCTCATGCCTGGGGGAGAGAAGAGCATAGGAGAGGAACTTTTGGAGCCCACCAGGATCTATCATGAAGTCGTAGAGCTGGTGAAAAGGTGCTCCGTGCACGGTCTCGCGCACATCACCGGCTCAGGACTGCTAAAGCTGCGCCGGATCAGCAAGCTCGGATTCGAGATCATCGATCCGCTGGAATCCCAGCCCATATTCCATTTCCTGCAAGAGCAGGGTTGTGTGGAGGATCTGGAGATGTACCAGACGTTCAACATGGGAATGGGCTTTTTGGTCGTGCTGGAGGAGGAAGAGGCCCAGGAAGCCTGCCGGATCATGGGACCTGGCTCTCGAGTCATTGGGTCGGTGGTAGGAGAGGGATTAAGAGCAGGCCATCTGGCCTTCTAGGCCTGCCTGTTTCATCTATTTCTCGATCTATTCATTCTTCTCTATTTTATTCTCGCCGAACATCTCTTCAAGCTTCTCTTTTATCCTCTTGATGGACTGGATCGACGGGCAGTCGGCATCTATAGGAGGCTTGCCTGCCAGGTCCGCCTCCACCAGGCAGCGATCAAAGGGTATGGTTCCGAGGACTGGAATTCCCATTGCTGAGAGCTTGTCCGCCACAGGACCTGGGTCGTCCGCCTTGTTTATGACAGCAAAGTACCTGGAGATTCCGATCTCTTTGCCCAGCTGCATGATCCTCTCCACGGTCTCAATGGACCTCATCCCCGGCTCCACCACTGCGATCATGGCGTCGACGCCCCTGGCGGTGGCCCGGCCCAGATGCTCTATGCCCGCTTCCATATCCAGGATCACCAGATCCTTCTCCCGGGTTATCACATGGCGAAGGAGGGCTTTGACGAAGGCATTGGCGGGACACATGCAGCCCGATCCGCCGGAGTCGATGGTGCCCATGACCACCAGCTTGACGTTGTCCGGCCCGGTGCAGCCGCACATGCTCACCACATCGTCGACCTTGGGATTCATCTTGAACATGCCCATGGGCATGCCCGCTCGCTCCTCAACCAGGTCCTTGTGTTCAGTGACCGGCTTGGGCAGATCAGTGATGCCCAGGGCTGAGCCCAGGTTCATGCTCGGGTCGGCGTCGATCGCCAGGACGTTATAGCCGTCGCGCGCAAATAGACGGGCCAGGGTTCCGGCGAGGGTGGTCTTGCCCACACCTCCTTTTCCTGAGATGGCTATTTTCATTTCTTTAACCTCTGTAATTGGTAAGTCAGCGGTCAAGCCATAGAAATTTAACGGCTTGGGCAAAGAGATGCAGGTTTATATTGATTGTGCATTACATGTATGAGGCGCGGATAATCCGGATTTAATGCAACTGATGGATCCCGGATTCGCAGGATGGACTGGGATGATCGAGCGCATCAGAAAACGGGACGGAAGGGTGGTGGAGTTCCAGACCGAGAAGATTGCTCTGGCCATATCCAAGGCATTTCGAGCCGTGGGCAGAGAGGAGGAAAATGCTCCATTCAGGCTGGCAGAGGGAGTGGCTAAAGAGGCAGAAGAACGATTCTCCCGCACCATTCCCGGGGTGGAGGAGATCCAGGACCTGGTGGAAAGGGCGCTCATATCCGCTGGCTACGCCGATGTGGCCAAGGCCTATATCCTCTACCGCCAAAAAAGGATGGAGATCAGAGAAGCCAAACGATATCTTGGGGTGGCAGACGACCTGAAGCTCTCCCTCAATGCAGTGGAGGTGCTAAAGAAGAGGTATCTCTTAAGGGACGAGCGGGGAGATAGTGTGGAGACCCCGGGAGAGATGTTTGGACGGGTGGCCGATCATATCTCCAAGGCCGAGTCAAAATATGGCGGCGATGTTGAGAGCTATCGATCTCTTTTCCTGCAGATGATGAGGAACCTGGAGTTTCTGCCCAACTCCCCCACCCTAATGAACTCCGGGCTGGAGCTGGGGCAGCTATCGGCATGCTTCGTCCTTCCAGTGACGGATTCGCTTTCAGGGATATTCGATGCCCTGAAGAACATGGCCCTCATCCACCAGAGTGGTGGAGGCACGGGATTCTCCTTCTCCCGACTGCGGCCCAAGGATGATGTAGTCCGGGCCACTGGGGGAGTGGCCAGCGGACCGGTCTCCTTCATGCGCATCTTCGATACAGCGACCGATGTGATCAAGCAAGGCGGGCGCCGCCGGGGGGCGAACATGGGAATACTGAGGGTCGACCATCCCGATATCATGGAGTTCATCGAGGCCAAGGAGCGGCCGGGATTCCTGGAGAACTTCAACCTCTCTGTGGCGGCGACGGACGAGTTTATGGAAAAATCGCGGGGTGAGGGCGAGATCGACCTGGTGAATCCGCGCACGGGCCTGGCGGGGGGGCGGCTGAAGGCCAGAGAGATGTTGGGCCTTATCGCCACCTCTGCCTGGAGGGGTGGCGACCCGGGGATCATCTTCATCGATCGCATCAATGCCACCCACCCTCTCCCTGGAGAGATCGAGGCCACAAATCCCTGCGGGGAGCAGCCTCTTCTCCCTTACGAGTCCTGCAACCTGGGCTCAATCAACCTCTCCCGGCTGGTGAGAAAAGGAGAGCTGGACTGGTATCGTTTGGCTGAGCTGGTCAGCCTGGCGGTGAGGTTTCTGGACGACGTAATCGAGATGAACCGCTTCCCTCTGAAAGAGATTGAGGAGGCGACCCTATCCACCCGCAAGATCGGCCTGGGAGTGATGGGTTTTGCGGACATGCTCATCATGATGAACATGTCCTACGCCTCAGGTGAAGCGGTGAGAATGGCAGAGAAGTTGATGAATTTCATCACCGAGCATGCCCGAGCTGAGTCAGCCCGCCTTGGGGAGGTTCGGGGCTCCTTTCCACTCTTCGAAAAGTCACGCCTCAGGGGCTACAGCAGCATGAGAAACGCCACTGTGACCACCATTGCCCCCACCGGTACTATCAGCATCATCGCTGGGACGAGCAGCGGCATTGAGCCGCTCTTTGCATTGGCATTCGTGCGCCGGGTGCTGGAGGGGGCACGGCTGCTGGAGGTCTCACCGCTCTTTGAGAAGATGGCGATGGAAAGGGGGATTTATACCCCTGATCTCAAGGCGGAGCTGGCCTGGAGGGGCAGCGTACAGGATATCGCTGGCCTGCCCCAGGATCTAAAGGAGCTGTTCCGCACTGCTCTTGACATCTCCCCCCAGCAGCATGTGCGCATTCAGGCCGCCTTCCAAAAATATACGGACAATGCAGTATCCAAGACGGTGAACCTGCCTGCAGAGGCAACGGTAAGCGATGTGCTCCAGGTTTACAGACTGGCTTACGACTTAGGGTGTAAGGGAGTAACGGTATTCAGATATGGAAGCCGAAGCCAGGTGCTCTATCTAGGAAATGGGGAGACAGTTCCTGGGTGCAAGTACTGCGGATAGTTCCAGAGGATATCATCTCTCCATCGCTTTTCTCCTCAATTCCGCGGGCATCTTCTCTATGGCATAGCGCAGAGACGTTCTGGGCATGACGGCCTTGTTTTTCATCACATAGTCGAAGACCTCAGCCTGATGAGCCCGGCTCGCCTCTTTTAAAAGCCAGCCATATCCCTTCTGCACCATGTCGTCCTTATCCAGAAGGAGGATGTCAGCGATCATGAAGACCTCCGGCAGAAAGTCGCCCCTGCGAGCGGGGAGGATGAGGGTCACAGCCGAGGCCCGCCGCACCCATCGGTTGTCTGACCGGGCCCAGCCAAAGAGATTCTCCATGTACTGAGGATACAATTCAACGAAGCTTCCCAGGGTATGGTTGCATAGTGTATCGCACTTCGCCCAGTTGTTCACATACCGCTCCAGCCAGCCCTCGAAGATGAAGAAATCGGAGGGCTCATATTGGCTGCGCAGGGAATAGGCCCATTCATATGCGATGAACGCCTCCTCCCCATAGTCTGAGCGGAGGAGTTCTTCGCACAGGGTGAAGATCTCCCCTTTGTCCCTCCCTTTTATCTCCCGGAAGTATTTGGTCGCGATCTTCCTGACCAGGCTGGATTTGACACCGTAAAACTTGACCTCCTCTTTGAAAAAACGCGATGCTCCGTCTCTGGTCTTCTCGTCGATTCCCTCAATCAGCTCTTGGCGTAACCTGGTCAGGACATGCTCATTCATATCCGCAACTGCAGAATCGCTAGATCAAAAGATCTTCGCTGAATGGAGGGCTCAGCAAAATGAGAGGGCATGCATCCTCAAATGGAAAGGGCTAAATATAATAAACATTTGTGATGTTTTTGTTAAGTAAATCAAATCAAGAGATGCGCGAGAGATTCGGGGCCCACCTCCTCCCTGAATTTCTCAGGCGGCCCTTTCAGTGAGAGCTTTTTCGCTATTCCTCACCTGCTGCCTCATCCATCTCGAAGTCCATCGATTCTGCCAGTTCATTGATCAAAGGCCCGAGCTTGTCCTTCATCTCCGGCTTCAATTCGATCAGCTTGAAGAATATCATCATCTTGCTGGCCAGGCTGATATCCTCAAGCTCTGCACCAATCCCTTCTAGGCAATTATTGATGGAAATGAGGGTATCAGAGATCTCCTGCAGAACCTCAATTTGAGTCATTCATTCAACACCTACTTCCCGTCCTGCATGGAGTATTGAAATAACTGACCCTCGATAGCAGCACAATTGCAGAGTTAAACCAGCCTTCCTTTATATAATCCCCAAATAAACCGGCAGAGCGATCAGTATCACAGGCAGGCCGACCAGAGCCCAGACCCGCCGGTCGCCGTCGAAGATCTTTTTTCCATCCAGGGGTCCGAATGGCAGCATATTGAAGGCCGCCAGGATCAGGTTGATGAAGAGGGCAAATGTAATCGCCTGCGCCCAGACCCCGCCATCTGCCAGGCCGCTCATCCCCAGAATGAAGAAGATCGCTGCCAGCACGATGTTGGTCATCGGCCCGGCCAGAGATATTAAGAGCATCTCTCTTTTCAGCTGGCTGGCCAGCTCCTCCTGATGAAACGGATCAGAGACGGTAGAGCCATACATGCTGTCTTGAATATATGTCTGGACAGGGGGTCGGGACCGGCTGATCATCACCGCTCCCGGGGCGGCGATGAGAAGGCCGGCGAAGGCTGAAGCCACCGCCAGACCAAGGCCCCAGAGATTGGCCCTGTATTCGGCCAGATATCCAAAATGCTGGGCAGTGAACTTATGAGCCAGTTCATGGAGGAGAAATCCGCTGGCAACACCCAGAGTTGAGACGATGATCATATTCATATCAAGCATCGCCCCTCCAAAAAGCACCGAGAAGGCTATGACCAGGGCGATCAATGATATGACCAGGTCCCTCAATTCAGTGACGCTTATGCCCAACATAATGTCTTCTCATGGATCTTCTCTTTCAGGCGCAGTTCGTCCTCTGCAGTCACCGGGCGCTTTGCGAACATGCCGCACCTCTTGGGCATGGCAATCAGCTCCGCCTCCAAGAGGTCGTAGTAGGCCTCGTCCAGATCGATCTCGCCCCTGGCATATCTATTCAGGATGGCGCTGATCCCTTCATAGCCAGGGCTTCCCTTCTTCATCTTATCGACGGCTTGAACTATCTGCTCGTACACGGGCTATTGGTGGATCAGGTTGATATTTATCTCTTATCAAGAAAACGATTTATACCTAGAGCTTGATCTCCCGCTTCATGGGAAAAGTATTCGTGAGCCCTCTGAACTGGGGTTTGGGCCACTCCACCAGGGACATTCCCATCATTGAGGAGCTACTCCGAAGGGGCCACGAGGTCACCATTGGCACCAGCGGCAATGCCCTGACGCTTCTGAAGAGGGAATTCCCGGAATGCGATTTCATAACATTCAAGGACTATCCTGCCCCCTACAGCTCCACCCGGTTCTTCCTGCCCAAGTTCGCTGCCAGCATTCCCATCCTCCTCCGCGCTCTGGCCAGGGAGAGAAAGAAGCTGGACGAGATCCTCTCTGTGAATAAGTTTGATCTGATAATAAGCGACAACCGCATGGGGGTCTACAGCCACGACATTCCCAGCTACTTCATCTCCCATCAGCTCCGCTTCAGCCTGCCCCAGTACCTCTACCCCTTTGAGATGCTGACCATTCCCGCAAACAGCTTCGTTCATGTCAAGTTCGACGGAGTCATTGTGCCGGATATTTATCCCTGGGCGGGCCAGCCGAACCTGAGCGGCAAGCTCAGCCGATCACGCCTGGATGCCACCAACAAAAGAGCCTATTTCGCCGGAATCTTCACCAGCACCAGGAAGATGAATCTGGATGAAGACCTGGATTATCTGATCATCGTCTCAGGACCCGAGCCCCAGAGGACGAAGCTGGAGGAGATCATCTTAAAGCAGGTGCTAAAGCTCCCCGGGGAGAAGGTGGTGCTCCTGGGAAGCCCTCAGAAGGAGAGGCACGAGAAGCTGGATGAGCACACCACAGTTCACTCTTACCTATCAACGGAGGATAAAGTGGAGCTGATGAACCGGGCCCGCTTTCTGATCACCAGGTCCGGCTATACCACCATGATGGAGATGGTGGAGCTGGACAAAAAGCATGGGCTGTTCATCCCCACCCCCGGCCAGACGGAGCAGGAGTATCTCTCCCGCTACTATGCCCAGCAAGGCTGGTTCCTCTCCCGCAGCCAGTACAAGCTCCGCCTTCCCCAGGACGTGCAGGAGGCGATGAACTACCAGGGCTTCCCGGAGATGACCAAGACGACAGAGAACGTCAAGAGGCTCTATGAGGAGCTCTTCGTGCAGCATCTGAGCTGAGATGTGATTTGACTATTTTACAGCAGACTGAGTACTACCAGTAATTGCGAAGCATCTCATGCACCCGACGCCAACTCTCCATTATCTCCGGGCCGAAGAGCTCTTTCGGCAATGTATCGATCATCTGCCCAAGGTACCTGGCCTTCCTCTCCATCAGCTCCCGGGTACAGAGAGAATCAATATCCTCCATCATCTCCGCTGCCAGGCGGCGGGAGGAGCGAATGCAATGCTCAAGGCTCAGCCGGGCATCATCCGGATGGCAATTCAAGCCTTCCGTATCCTGATGAATTGCTCTTCCCAGTTCACAAAAAGCCTCGATGAACAGGCTGAAAGATGACTGATCAGAATCGCAGCGCCCGTGAGTGGCAGCATAGCCGCAACCCTGGCAGCTTCGGCTCTGGCCATACTGGACGCAGAAGGGGCAGGTCCCGGGCCGGGTGGGCAGATGGCCAAGAATGGTGAGAGCGAGGGCGCGGGCGAACTTATACTCCTTTTCGGGCTCCACCCCATCCAGCCGTCGGGAGAAGAGCTCCAGCCAGTAGACCAGCTCCTGGCAACCCGTGATAACCGCCTCCCTGGCCACTTCAAGGGATGCTGCATCGATCGATGCCGCAGCCTCCTCCAGTTCCTTTGCTCTATCGGTCATACCAGTGGCAGTCAGGAATTCATCCGAAAATAGAATAAGAGGAAGGGCCATAAGGGCCCGATCCATCAATGGACCCTTGGTTCTCAGTACCCCTTCTGGGTATGGGTCATATTGTTGCAGAACTTGAACTTGTCCCGGTCCTTGTCCTGCAGATAGACATACCCAATCCTGCGGTCCTCCAGATGCTCCTCATACTCCTCTTTTGCATCCTCCCGGCAGGACGAGCAGGCGCCGCGAGGGATGGATACGCAGAAAGCATTGTTCAAGGTGCCATATCCCCTCTGGGCTGAGCTGGTGATGGTCATGTATCCCGGGCAGTCCGGACAGAGCCTGACCGACTCCTCCTGGCTCTCATTGATCATGTCCGTATCGTAAAAAACCCTCTTCTTCCGGCGATAGAAGTCGCCCAGACTCTCCAGGGCCATCTGGACCATCTCCTCCCTCTTCGCCCAGGCCTCATTCACCTGCTCCACCGTTTTTTTGATCTCCCGCCACATGGCATCGGTCTGCACAAAGGCTCCCGGAACATAATCCGGTTCGCGTACATGGGAGTAGTCAAGGCCGGCCATGGCCTGGATGATGCCGGTGTTCACATAGGGAAGAGCGCTTTCCACCGCATAGCCTCCCTCCAGGACGCAGATATCAGGAGCCAGCTTCTCATTGAGCCTGGCATAGCCATTGGCAGAGAAGCGCATGTTGGCCAGGGGATCGGTGTAGTGGTTGTCCTGGCCGGCGGAGTTCAGGACCAGATCGGGCTTGAACTCCTCCAGGATGGGCAGGATGAGGTTGTCCAAGACATAATGGATGCCCTCGTCTGTGGTGCCCGGAGGCAGGGGAACGTTCAGGGTGCGCGCCAGTGCCTGCGGCCCGCCGATCTCATTGACGAAACCGGATCCAGGATAGAGGGTATGCCCGTCCTGGTGGAAGGATATGCACAGGACACTGGGATCATGCCAGAAGATCTCCTGGGTGCCATCGCCATGATGCACATCCGTATCGATCACCGCTAGCCTCTTATGGCCGTATTTGGTCCTCAGGTACTCCACCAGTATGGCCATGTTATTGATATTGCAAAATCCCCGGTTGCCGTGCACCACCCGCATGCTGTGGTGGCCTGGCGGGCGCACCAGAGCGAAACCATTTCTGATCTCCCCTTTCTCCAGGGCATCGGCCAGGGTGAGGGTGCTTCCGGCGGCAATGAGATGGGCCTCGGTCACCTGGCTTTCCACGTCTGGAACGCAGAAATGGGTGCGAGCGATGTCCTTGTTCTCTGCCAATCGGGGCTTGTACTCCTCGATCTGGTGCAGGTCCATCAGCCCCTCCTCAAAGATCTGGTCCCGGGTATAAAGCAGCCTCTCCTCTCTCTCTGGATGGGTGGGCGAGATGGCCCAGTCGAAGGCGGGGAAGAATATAAGGCCGGTCTTTCCCGCTCTTGCAAAAGAAGCCATTTACGAACACCTCCAGGAAGAGAGCAGGCCAGCAGGAATCTCCATCCGGACGTCCAGGAGCTTTCCTACCGTCGACCATCCCCGAATCATATTGAAGACCTCGCTAGAAGTGACCAGAGCTTCAGCGGCATACTCCTCGATCCCCAGGCGGCCTGCTCTCTCCACGAGAAGCCTCCGGGCCAGCTGCTCGGCCTGAGCCAGAGACATCTGCTTCTCATTCACCTTGCCCATGATCCCATCCTCTGCAGTCACATACTCACCCCTCTCGGTATCGATATGAAGGTTAAGGGTGATGGTAGGCCGGGCAACGGCAGCGCCGATGGCATTGGCAACCGCAGCATGCTCAGGCACAATCGAGGCCACCTTCAGCCGGGAGGCGATAAGAGGCACCAGGACCGGGGCAGCTCCCCCCACCCCAACCACATTCTGCGCCTCAAGCTTCTCCTTTTTCATGATCTCCCAGATGCGGTAAGCAGGCTCCTGCTCCCACTCCCTGAACATCTCATTGACCTGTGAAGCGATCTTCTCCACCACAGAATCGACAATCATCTCTGCTGCTTTTTCAACAGAGCAGTTCATCCTGCTTGCCAGCCCTGCCATCGCCTCTTTTGCTCGCTCCAGGTCGCCGACGCTCGACCGACCCAAGACGCGCAGAGCATCGGTGGGAGTGGGGCCCGTGCCCCCCAAACAGAAGGGCGAGCCGTTTCTCTGCGGGCCCACTGTCAGGCCGTCCTCGGCGACGTCCACTGCACTGTCCCCGCCAATGGCCACGGACCTTACGGCAAAAGCGCGCACATGAGTCAGCATAGAATCCACTCGCGCCCCTTTAGAGGAGAGCAGCGGACTGCCGGAGAGGATGAGAGCCAGGTCTGTCGTCGTGCCGCCGATGTCCACCACTACGGAGGTCTGGCCGGGAGGAGTCAGGGCCATGACCCCCATGATGCTGGCCGCAGGCCCGGAGAAGATGGTCTCCACCGGCATTTCCAGCGATCCCTCCAAAGGCAGGGTTCCGCCGTCTGCCTTCAGGATATAAACGGGAGCGGTGATCCGCCTCTCCTCCAGAGCCCTGGATATGGCAAGAGCGAACCTCGCATAGCTCTCTTTGGTGGCCAGGGTGAGCTTTGTGGTAGCAGCCCTCCGGGGGAAGTTGAGGTGACCAGATACCCGATGGCCCAGCTCGATCTTGGATCCGGGCAGGATTTGGGACATGATCTGGGATACCTTCTCCTCGTGAGCCGGATTTCTCTGGCTGAACTTTCCCACCACTGCCACCCTCAAGACTCCCACTCTCCTTTATCCTGGCGGCGGCCTCTTTTATCTGGGATTCGTTCAACCGGTCGATCTCCTTGCCCCGGAAATCTATGGCTCCATCGAGAATGATGGACTGGCCCAGGTTGTAGTCCCGAGGATTGGTACCCGGGCCCGGGATCAAGCACCAGGGTCACAGGGTCCGTCTTCTTCTCAGCAATCATATTTGTGATCAGAGTGGTGCTTAAAACCACCCTCTCGATCTTGCTGACGTCCAATCCTCTTACCAGCTCATCCAAAGCATTAAGCAAGCATCCCAGCAGATCATTGTGATCCGTAGGCACATAGGCCGTCTTCTCCACCCGGCTGCCATCCACCAAAACAGCATCAGTGGTAGTTCCGCCGACATCTATTCCAATAAGCATTTTCATTCGCCTTTCGATAGGCGCTCTGGATCAGGATATATATCGGCTTTGTGGTCTTTTTAAGATATATGCAGCAGGCAGGCCCATGCATACAAATGCTGCAGAGCAACCCAAGCTTGGGCAGAAAGTGCCATAAACTGGCCACAGCTGCACCCAACGCCCTGGTTGCCTAAAATTGCCTGAGCACTAGCTAGGTGGCGTATGCCGATCGATTTCATCATGCCATCAGGTTTATACGACTCATGATGTGGCTATTTTGCCGGTGAGCAAGGGATAGGCCAGAAGGCCATCAACCCCCTATCTAATCCAGCGCACGAATGAGCGGCTTTATCTCATAGACATCCAGCTGCCTTTGAATGGTAAACAGCTGATTGCCCATCTGATGACTCTTGAGAAGGGAGTTCCCCACATCCTTTGGCAGATAAAACTCCTCTTCCCCGAGCTTCACCCGGAAGAACTTCCTGCTCTTGCCCAGCTCCATGCCGCTATATCTGCCTGTGACCTTCTCGCCGACCTTAAGAATTCGAGGCTCCATAGAGTTTCACCTCATTGATTGTTATGTTTACACCTTGCTACTACTTCTATCTTCCGATCGGAGGCCGAAGACAAAGCTTTTTAAACCAGGCAACAATACGTTGCCCAAAAATGTGCATTAAAGTACAAATTTGGAGAATGACATAGACATGAATTCGATATGGAGGGACACAGATCAGCCATTGCCTCCTGCTCTGTGATCGACTATCTCAAGGTGAAGGGAAGATGAGCATGCCCACCCCCTACATTGCGCTACTGATCGCTCTTATAGTTATGATATCCACAACTATATTTATATTAATGAGGAAATACCATGATTAATCGATTGCTGCTGTTGGCCTACGTCCTGGCGATAATCCTGCTCTCACTTAAGCTGCGACAGGGGACATTCTCAGGCTTTGTCCTCTCCAACCGCAACATCGCCTATCCTGCCGTCATCGGCATTGCCTATACTGCTGCCTACTTCAGCGCAGCCTCCTTCCTGGGAGGAGGCGGTTACGGACTTGCCGCCGGCATGCCCTGGGTGATCTTCTGCTCCCTATTTCATGTCGGATTCGCCTGCATCGCCTGGATCATGGCGGGAAGGATCTGGACCATGGCAAAGCAGTATGATGCCAAGACGGTCCCCCAACTGCTGGAGAGAAGATACAACTCTCCCCTGGGAAAGGTCATACTTGCTATCATCATGCTCATCCTCTATACTGTATACCTGGTCCCCATCTTCAAAGGATGCGCTACCCTATTTCAGGGAATGATTGGTGTATCCTACCTGGAGGGTCTATTGATCACCGTGGCCATTGTGGCCATTTACTACGCCATCGGCGGGCTGCCGGCGATAATCTGGGTGGGATTCATCCAGGGCGTATTGATGCTGATAGGGGCAGTCTTCCTCTACGGCGGCCTGATCTCCGCTGGTGGTGGCCTGGATATCTGGGAGAGAATTCCCCTTGATGTGCTCAGCATGAATGGCCTCAATATCCCCTGGCAGCAGACATTCGGACAGGCCTTCTCCATCAGCCTGGGACTGCTCGCTCTTCCCGATCTGCTGATTATGATATTCTCCGCCCGGGACAAGAGGGTCGTCCGCTTCGCGGGCATTTACGGACCCATCTCCATCGCCATCTATTCAGTCTGCATCTTCTCCCTGGGAATCCTGGCCTATGGAGCATTGAGCGCCGAGCAGATAGCTCCATTCCTCAAGAATCCCGACGGCCTGGTGCCATTCGTCGCCACACTGATCCTGCCCAAGGGCTTTGACGGCATCATCCTGCTGGCAGCCATATCTGCAGCCATGTCCACAATGAGCGCCATAGTGCTGGTCACTGCCACCTCCCTCACCTCGGACATCCTGCGCTATCTGAATCCAGGAATTGCCGACCGGAAGGTTCTCCTACTCACCCGCATAATTGGGGTAGCGATACTGATCATCGCCGCCGTCTCAGCGATCAATGTGCCACAACAGATCGTGCCCCTGGTGGCGGTCAGCATGGGTATCATCGCCTGCTGCGTACTGGTGCCACTTTTCTTGGGCATATTCTGGCAGAGAGGCAATGAGACCGGCTTCATTGCCAGCCTGCTTGCCTCCTTCCTCTCAGTGGTGATCTGGTACTTCTACGGCCACCCCCTCATCCACCCCGTATTTGTAGGGCTGATCTGCGGAACGACAGCATATATCATCGGCAGCCTGGCGACGAGACGGCCGGAAGAAGTGAAGGCTACAGGTTAGATATAAAACAGCTAATAGGAGGAGGAACAGCCCCGTTCTTCCGCCTATTTTGCCAAATTTTTTACTGAATATCATTGAATTATGGACCGATTGGAGGATCAATTGGCAGTGATCCGACCGCTGCTCGCCGCCTCTTTGAGGAGCCAGAGAAGGATACTTTTGGATTAAATTAATATACCGAATCATAGAGGCATATCATAACCATCAGGAGGGAATAATTTGGCTGAAATGAGAAACTTTGCCCTGAGGGATGCCCAGGGAAATGAGATTGGAGTTTTCACGGGAAAATCGCCCAGGCAAGCGGCACTGAAAGCCGCCAACCGCGGCTACACAGAGATTAAGCTACGTGAGCGTGGCACCAAGAAGGTGCACATCTTCTCAGGAGAGAGGGTGCAGGTAGACAAGCCTGCAGGAGCGCCTGCCTGGATGCCGGACAAAATATGGAAGCCAAAGGTGAAGAAAGAGGGCATCGAGAAGCTGGATTAGGTCTAAGCCATATCCGGAGCCTCAGGCAATGGAGCGCAGCCTCTTATCAGGCCTGCGCCGAACCCTTGCCTTTAAAACTTATTTTATAAGAACGGAGCTGAACTGGGCTTAAGCGGCTATATTTCCTCTCCATTCTGGCATAACCTAGGGCACAAGGCGCCTTCGATCTCTGGGAAAGATCACCGCATCGCGAATGTTCTCCAGCTTGAGCATGGTCATCACCAGGCGGGACAGCCCCAGACCCCAACCGGCATGAGGGGGCATTCCATAGCGAAAAGCCCGAAGATAGAATTCAAAGCCATCTGGATCCAGCCCCTTCTCCTTTATCCTCTCCACCAGCAGGCTGTAGTCGTGCACCCTCTGCGCCCCGCTGGCCAGCTCCATCCTCGGGTGCATGAGATCGAATCCCCGGCAGATCTCAGGTTTGTCCTCATAAGGCAGAGTATAGTAGGGCTTGATTGATGATGGCCAATCTATCAGGAAGTAGTGCTCTCCGATGCTCTCTCCTAAGAATCTCTCTGTCTCTGTATCCAGGTCGTCGCCCCATTGCATCCTGGCCCCAGCCTTCTCTTCCGCCAGCTCCAGAGCACGGGTGTAGGTGATCCTCTTGAAGGGAAGCCGGGGCACCTCCAGCTCCATATTCAAGACCTCCAGCTGGCGGCGGCAGTTATCAGCCACATAGCTATATGCCCCGGCCACCGCCTCCTCCAGGATCTCCATTACATCCTTGTCATCGGCAAAGCTCACCTCCAGATCTATGGAGATGGCCTCATTCAGATGGCGCCTGGTATCATGCTCCTCCGCCCGGAATATGGGACCGATCTCATAAACACGGTCCATGCCCGCTCCCATCAGCATCTGTTTGTAGAGCTGCGGGCTCTGGTTCAAGAAGGCCTCCTTCTCAAAGTAGCTGATGGGAAAGAGATCAGTCCCTCCCTCTGTGGCTGCGGCCACGATCTTGGGGGTGAAGACCTCAACTATCCCCTTCTTATGGAAATAGTCCCTGAGACTGCAAAGGACTGCGCTCTCGATCTCAAATGCGGCCAGGACGCAGGGCCGGCGGATGTCCATGAACCTGGAGTCAAGGCGGGTGTCAAGCTCGCACTCCACCTTCTCCGTGGGATCCAAAGGAAGAGGCACCTGGGCGGCGCTCAAAACCTGAATCTCCGTGGGAAGGATCTCATATCCTCGCGGAGCCTTGGCCTCCGCCTTAACATTCCCCCGGACCATAACCACGCTCTCCCGGCTGATGGAGCGCGCCATCTTGAAAACATCCTTTCCCAGGAGCTTCTTGACCAGAGTTATCTGAGCCATTCCCTCTCTGTCCCTGAGCACCAGGAAAGCTATTCCTCCCAGGTCCCTGATCTCATGGGCGAAGCCCGCCAGCATGACCTCTTTTCCGTCCATATCCGCAGATAT
Organism: Methanosaeta sp. UBA533; assembly: GCA_002498745.1. Taxonomy (GTDB): domain Archaea; phylum Halobacteriota; class Methanosarcinia; order Methanotrichales; family Methanotrichaceae; genus Methanothrix. Next base: position 16,972 of record DAIO01000115.1, read on the forward strand.
TTGGCCTGAATAATGAGTTCTGAGGATCAATTCATCTCACGGCTGCGAGAATGAATTCCTGATATAAAAGCAGTCTGATCTACATGCAGTAGATATATCTGCTAAGGGGATGATAACCTATCCGGGTTTATAGCCATGGCCTCACTCCACGAACTCCTGAGCCAGAAGGATTTCTGGATTTTGCTCTTCTTCTTAGGATGGGTGCTGCTCAACTGGCCTATGCTATCCTTAGCCGATGGCATAATTCTGCTGGGCATGCCTGCGATACTCATCTACATATCTGCAGTCTGGATGATACTCATTCTGCTGATGTACCTCTTTGACCGGGGGAATTCTAATTGATAGGCCAGAATACCGCTCTTGTGGTTATGGTGCTCTACCTGCTCCTTCTTTTCGCAATAGCCAGGTTCTCAGACAATAGAAAGCTAGAGGGCAAGAGCATCGTCAGCAATCCCTATGTATATGCCCTCTCCCTATCCGTATATGTCTCCGCATGGACCTTTTACGGCTCCATAGGAAGAGCTGCATCTACCGGCCTGGAATTTTTGCCTATATATTTAGGGCCTATCCTGGCCATGACACTGGGCTGGGTGCTCATCAGAAAGATGATTCGCGTATCCAAGGAGTACCGCCTCACCTCCATCAGCGATTTCTTGAGCTTTCGCTACGGCAGGAGCTATGCCATCGGGGCAGTGGTTGCTCTGCTCAGCCTGGTCATGGTAACCCCTTATGTGGCTTTGCAGCTGATAGCCATCTCCACCTCATTAGAGACTCTGGCCGAATCCCATACCCTCCTGAGCTTCTCCTGGGAGAGCACCCTGGTGGTGGCCCTCCTCCTGGGTATATTCGCCATGATCTTCGGCGCCCGCCAGCTAGACCCCATGGAACGGCATGAGGGTCTGATTGCTGTGGTGGCTTTCGAATCCCTGGTGAAGCTGGTGGCTTTTCTGATGATAGGGCTATTCGTTGCCTATGGAATCTTTGGAGGCTATGGGGATATCTTCAGCCAGATGGCTGAGCAGGCTCGCAGCAATCCGAATTATTCCAACCTCATGGACGTGGAGTATCCCTTATGGTTCTCCCTGACCCTCGTGTCCTTTTTTGCCATATTATTCTTGCCCAGACAGTTTCATGTCATGGTTGTGGAGAACTCAGAAGTGGGCCATCTGAAAAAGGCGATGTGGCTCTTCCCCCTCTACCTCCTGCTGATCAACCTTTTCGTTCCGGCCATCGCCTGGGGCGGGTTGCTCCTCAATACCCCCGGCCTCAAGGACTCCTTCATAATAACCATACCTTATAGCCACAATCAAGACCTTCTATCTCTTTTGGTCTTCATAGGAGGGACATCGGCAGCCACTGCCATGATTCTTGTCGAGTCCGTGGCCGTCGGCACGATGCTGCTCAACGACCTGGAGCTCCCCTATATTCTGCGCCATATTAAAAAGCAGAAGAACCTGGCCAATGCACTCCTCAATACCAGAAGGCTGAATATACTCCTGGTTGTCCTTTTGGGATACCTCTACTCCCGTGTTGCTGCCTATCAGATCCTGGCAGATATCGGAATCGCCTCATTTCTCGCTGCCAGTCAGCTGGCGCCGGCTGCTCTCGGAGGCCTTTATTGGAAAGGAGGAAACCGAAAAGGAGCTATGGCAGGTCTCGTTTCAGGATTTCTGCTCTGGTCCTACACCGCCTTGATACCCACCATAGCCGAGGACGAGGGCATGCTCTCAAGCCTGGTTAGAGATGGAGCCTTCGGCCTGTCTTTCCTCAGACCCACAGACCTATTCGGCCTCGGCCTTGACCAGTGGACCAACTCCGTATTCTGGACGCTGCTGGTCAACACCAGCCTTTACATCCTCGTATCCCTTCTCACTGAGCCCAGTCTCGAGGAGGAAAGCATCGCTAAGTCATTCGTATACGGCGCAGAAAAAGCAATGGTACAGGGCCAGGAGCTGCCAGTTGAGCCCCGATCTATGCTTTATGGGACAATAAGCGAGATCGAGACGACTCTTGCAAAGTATATAGGAGAGGAGAGAGCAAATCGTCAGGTCGATTTTTATCTGAGACAGCTGGGAGCGACCCGAGAGACGGTAAGCACCAGGCAGCTTCAGGAGCTTTGGGACCAGTTCGAGAAGACCCTCACCGGGTCAGTAGGACCTTCTGCCACCAGAATGATTGTAGAGGAACAGGTTCCCGTTAAGCCAGTGGTGGAAGAGAAGAAGGAGACCCTTCCCACCTATGATCTGACGAGGGGAAGGATATACATAGTGCCTGATATCGCTTATGAGGTCTTCACCGACCAGATCACCCACGGTGTGGAAGGGCTGTGTATCACCCACTCCTCGCCGGAGGAGGTCAGGCTCCGCTGGGGATTCAAGGAGACGCCCATCATCAAGCTGAGCGATGAGAAGGGAAGCGATCGATACATCTCACCCCGCAATCTGCCCCTCCTATTCATAACCATAAAATCGTTCGTCGACTCCAGCAGAAACAGCATTGTCCTCATCGACAGCATAGAAAAGCTGGTGAATGAGAACATGTTCAAGGTTCCAGAGAGGGAGATACTGGACTTCGTCTATCAGATGGAGCTGCTGGGCAAAAGGACCCATCTGATCCTGGCTGAGAGAGAGGATTTCGTCCATATGGAACTGAATTCCAGCGTCAATGAAGCAAAAGAGCTATTGTTCACCCTAGGTCCCCTCTCAGAGTATCTCTTTCGGCTCTTCTCGGATACAATGCTCTCCGCACTGAATGAAGAGGTGAGAAGAGAGGCGGTTATGAAAGCCAATGAACTTATTGCAGCAGGCGGATTCTTTGAGGTGGCTCCAAAGAGAGATCAGCCCTCTGACGAAGCTGGGCCGGCCTGCGAGCCAGATATGCAAGATGCCCTGACCGCTATCCTCAGACTGAATATCGGACCAGGACTAGTGCTGACCAGGCACAGCTTCTTCCTCGCTTTAAGGAGGCTGGCCAGAATCATCAGAGCATTTGATCCCACCTTCGATATCAAGGATTCATTGGCTGAGATCATGAAGAGCTATGGAAGGAGCCCATTTGAGGTATCGCTTATCCCAGGGACCACGTATATCATAGAAGAGGAGAAGCCCAAAAAGAGCCTGGAGGTATTCAGCGAGCTGGTAGCTCATGGAATGGAAGGGTTATGCCTCAGCCGACACAACCCCGAGACTCTGCAAGAGAGATTCAGCATACCCCCGGAGACAGTGATATGGCTGACCCAAAAGAGCGAACCAGAATACAGAACGGTGGACCCCACGAACTTCCCCAGGTTGAGCGGCATGATCTCCGAATTCCTCGACCAAGCCAATTATCCAATCATCCTCCTGGAAGGCATGGGCTACCTGATCACCCAGAGCAACTATGAGACTGTGCTCCGGTTCGTTCAATTCCAGAGAGATGAGATCGCCATGAAGAACGCAATAATGCTGATCCATATTGATCCGTTATCCTTGGATACAAAAGAGCTCCACCGTCTGGCAAGCGAGATGGAGCCGTTCAGAAGCTGATTAGGAGAATTTTTAATAGCTAGTCTGCACTATATGCAGCTATGATCGAAGTTGGAATAGTCTTACTGGCGGTTGTTCTCATATTCGGAGCCTTTCTTTTGCTGAGGTCCCTTAAGAATTTCATCATAAACGCAATCGCCGGCCTCTTCATTCTTTTCCTGGCCAATCAGTTCATCAGCGCGGATATCGGCTATAGCTGGCTGGTCATACTGATTTGCGGAATTGGAGGGGCAGTTGGGGCAATCCTCTTGTTAGCCCTTCATTTCATAGGACTGGGGTTCTAGAATGGAGAGGGGCCTGACAGGTGAGCAAATTATAATGGCCCAATCGAGATGAAAGGCATCAAAAACCGGATGAACGGAGATAGCAAAGCCATAGAAGGAGATACAATCAGATAAATAAAAATGTGTATTGGAAAATATATCAGAGCCCCAAACGGGCTTGCTGGGGGACAATGACATTGGTCAGATCCTTCAGCCGGTAATCCTGCTGCAGTATTGACTTGAGCTTGCCGGAATACACGCTCAATGTTATCTCTTTGGTCCGGCCATATCTGCCCTTACTGATTACAATGGTATGCAAGATGCCAAGCATATCCAGCTCCGCAATGAGATCTGTGATCCGGCGATGGGTGAGAAAATCGGTCTCCACCAGAGGACAGAGCTGTTTGTACATATTATAGACCGCACTGGTAGTGATGTTTCTCGTTCCTTGCTCCTCTAAGAGGATGATGCTATAGAGCACTAACTTGGATTGAGTGGGCAGGGTCTTGATGACTTCTTCTACCCGATCCTGCTCTATCTTATCTCTGGCCTGGCGAACATGAACCTCCGTGACCACAGTAGATCGGGCCCTTTCCGCCAGCTCTCCAGAGATGCGCAAGAGGTCAAGGGCTCGGCGGGCGTCTCCATGCTCTTGAGCCGCGAATGCCGCGCAAAGAGGTATTACGCTCTCTTGCAAGGCTCCGGAACAGAATGCGACATTGGCCCTCTGCTCCAGGATCTCTCTGATCTGCTCTGCATCGTAGGGCGGAAAGATGATCTCGTCCTCACCAAGAGAGCTCTTCACCCTGGGATCAAGAAACTCTGTGAACTTGAGGTCATTGGATATGCCGATGATGCTCACCCGCGATCGGAGGAGATCGGAGTTTACCCGGGAGAGGTTATAGAGAATATCGTCTCCCTTTCGCACCAGTTTATCCACCTCGTCCAGCATTATCACTACTACTTGCTTCTCCTCATCCAGAGCATTCCTGAACTCTGCATAAACCTGATCTGTGGGCCAACCGGTCATCGGAATATCTCTGTCGAAGTGCCTTGCCAGGTGGGCCAGAATCCTGTACTGCGTATCGACAACCTCGCAGTTGATGTAGATCACAACGCACTTCATATCTTCAAAGCTGGCTTCTTCCAGTTCTTTTCCCACATATTTGGCCACCGCAGTTTTCCCAGTGCCGGTCTTTCCATATATGAGGACATTAGAGGGTGTCTCACCTCTCAGAGCTGGGACCAGAATCGATGCTAGGTTATTGATCTGCTCCTCTCTGTGAGGCAGTTCAGTTGGTGTATATGTAGGACGCAGGACGTCTCTGGATTGAAATATCTCCCCTTGCGCCAATAAATCAGCAAATAACCCTCTGGATATAGATACCAAGATAATTCCCCTCGAACATTTTAAAATGGTCTTGGTGGATATTAAGAGTTATGGTTAACTCCCCTTCATTTCCTATGGAAATGTTGGCCTCCTACCCCATGATTTCCTCTGGAAAAGAAATAAAACTGCAATGAATACCGTGATAGATAATATAATAAAACTAGCCATTTGTAGTTTTCATTTTATTCATATATAAATCTTCCTATCTGCAGAGAAAGAGGTTATGTTTTAATCAATGCTGACAAATATCTTTAATCCATAGCTAACTGATATATAACCACATAGAAAAACTACAATTTAAGTACGTATTCACGAAGAATACCGATTATATTCATCGCGATGCGGATGATAGATATTATTTTTTGTCGACTGTTAGCGACAGGACCAATGATCGCCTATGAGACCTGAATTCAGTGCTAGGATTTTCATCGCATTTTTAGCCTGCTTTCAGTTGAATGCAAGCACAAAAAAAATGGATGGACCCCAAGATGACCCCCCCAAAGAATGCAGGGATCGAAGAGTCAAACTCATCCTGCATATCCAACCAAGAGCGATTAGCGGAGGGGCAGAGGTCACAGAGGCTTGAGTTCCAGTGGAAACCATACGGTCCCTCTCATAGGCCATGGAAAGCTGCTTGGCTATCTGGTCCAAAAGAGGGATTTAGCTGACTGGTATAGTCTCAAGCTGGCTAGCAACATTCCAGATCAGGGTTCTGGTATGAAGTGGAATATTAGGGTCATTGCTTATCTCATCGAGTATGGAAATGGCAGATGCGGCCTTTATCGCCTCGTTTACGCTCTCGTCCATGAGGATGGTCTTGACGCTCTCTGCAGAGCGCCTGATATTCCTCGGGACTGAATCATCGCTCATAATACGTTCTAATACCTCGACACATTGCTTAAGGACATTTTCAGCTGTCATAGAACCACCACCCATATCTATGGGAAAAAGGTTATGATGTTTATCTGCCTTTGATTCAAGGATGATATATCGTTGTATTTAAACGTATGTGGTAATGCTGGTGATGGGACAATGGAAGAGGATGAAGTACTCAGCAAGATAACCAGGCTTCTTGAGAGGGGATGCACAATGCTGGCCACGCATCACGACTGCGGAGCGCCCCTATTTCGCTGTCAGGGAGAGATAGTCTGCCCGGTCTGCTCGTTTCAGGATAAGCAGATTCATGGTGAGCAGCTTTCCGGAGCTGGAAGAGAGGCTCCGGAGCCTTCGAGATCAGAAGAATACGGGCCGGATCACGAGCCCGTTATGCCTCTCCCGCAGTCAGCAGGGAAGAGCTTGCCTGGCGGATCAAGAAATACGGACCCCTTTGATGAGGAGAGGATGGATGGCGGGCTTATGGAGGCGAAGGCTGGGCTGCGCGCATCATTGATCGCGCGGCTGGACGAGCTCTCTGCAGGCATAAGATCTGAGCAGGATCTGGATCGGCTGAAAAAGATGCTGGACTGTGCAGAAGGACTGCTGCGTGTGCTCCGATCGATGTGAATAGAATCAAGCTCTTTTTTCAGAGGCAAAGCAGCTTCCAATGAGGTTCAAATGGCGCCCTGTTCGAGATTGCCTTGTTCAGGCCAGTTTCACAAGGGCGCACATTCCAGGGCTTCTGTTTTCCACTGGAAATAAAGGGGTTGGTCAATTGTGTTTAAAAAAATTTAGAAAGTGTGGCATAATTCCGATATTATTTCCCCTGATACTGGTGTTATCGTCAATCACTGGATGCATAGAATTGGGATCCCAGTCACTGCATGCCTCATCCCCCGGCGGTGTAGCTCAGCAGTCAGAGGCATGGTC